>JBBADN010000014.1:0-15969 GCA_041656455.1 Sphaerochaeta sp.
TAACCTTCCAATCCACGACGTTGACCTCTATGAAGAGATTGTCGATGAAGTTGTCAGTCACATTCAAGAGCCAGATCTTGCAATCTACGGGTGGGACGTGAGTCCAAAAGCGATTCGAATCGCCGAAGAAGCAGCGAAGGCGGCAGGTGTTGACCACCTCATCACCTTTGAGGTGAAAGACTTCACCACAATCACCGCTGAAGACATCCCCCCTGGGCGGGGTGTGATCGTCACCGATCCTCCGTATGGAATGCGGATGGGCCAGTGGGAGGAGACGCGCCACCTCTACCGCAGTATCGGCGATTCCTTAAGTGAATTCTTTGGTGGGTGGAACGTCAGCCTCTTAACGGCGGATGACCGCCTCTTAGGCCAGATCGATTTAAAGCCCGATCGGACCAACGCCTTTAATAATGGAGGCATCCCCTGCACCCTCGCCCACTACTACATCTACACCGCTGAGGAAAAAGCTGAGCTCCGTAAAGAAGCAGAAGAGCGGAAAAAAGAGCGCCTCAGCCAACCGCTAAATAGTGGGGCTCAAATGGCGTACAACCGCCTGATTAAGAATTTAAAAGAACTTACCCCGATGATGGAAAAAGAAGGGGTAACGAACTACCGAATCTACGATGCCGATATGATCGAGTACAACGCGGCGATCGACCTCTATGAGAATCGGTGGATTAGTCTAGCGGAGTACGCAGCTCCGCCAACTGTTGATCCTGAGGATGCCGCCCGAAGACTCGGTGAGTTGATCGACGCCACTGAGCGGGCTACTGGGGTAGATCGGGAGAACATCTTCGTTAAACAACGGACGATTCAAAAAGGCCTCGATCAGTATGAGCGCCAAGCGTACACCGACCAATTCTACATCATCAACGAAAACGACGCCCGTTACTTAGTAAACTTCACTGACTACCTCGATACGGGAATCTTCCTCGATCACCGACCAATTAGAAAGTACATCAGTGAACTCACCGATCATAAACGGTTCTTAAACCTCTTCTGCTACACTGCAACGGCAACCGTCCAAGCGGCAAAAGGTGGAGCCTTATCAACAGTCAGTGTTGATACTTCGGCAACGTACCTCGATTGGGCGAAGAAGAATATGGAGTTAAACGGCTTTGGTGGGATGAACCACTTCTACTACCAAAGCGATTCGATCTCTTTCCTCTGGGAGACGTACGACCGCTACGATGTAATCTTCTGCGATCCGCCGACGTACTCCAACTCCAAGAGCCGCGCCCCCTTTGAGGTGCAGCGCGACCACCGCTCTTTGATCAAAGCGTGTATGATGCACCTCGACCCTGGTGGAGTCTTAATCTTCTCATGTAACTACCGCTCCTTTAGAATGGATGATGCAATCTACGATGAGTTTGATGTAGAAGAAATCACCCCCCAAACGATTGGAACGGACTACGCTCGTGATCCAAAGATCCACCACGCCTTTTTAATCCGGGAACGCGCCCACGTCGCGATTCCCGTTCCGAAACAAAGGAGAGTCATCCGACGAAAACCGATCGACTAAATAACAAGGTTGTATTCATTACTGGCGGCTCAAGCGGTATTGGCAAAGCTACTGCCCTTGCCCTGAGCAAAACAGGTGCTCGCCTCGTCCTTCTTGGGCGAAGAGGTGAAGCCTTAGCAGAAGTTGCACAAATGGTAGAGGGCGAAGTGCTCCCCATCGCCTGCGACGTTGCTGACCGAGAAGCGGTCAATGGGGCTGTTAAGAAAGCCCTCGAGCACTTTGGACAGATCGACATCGTTATCAATTCTGCCGGTCAAGCGGCGTTTGGCTCAGTTGCGGAGTTAGATCCAAAGACGCTTCAAGATGTATTCTCGGTTCACGTCTTTGGGACACTGAATGTCATCCAAGCGGCCCTTCCCGCTTTAAAGCAGCAAAAGGGCCTCATCGTTAATGTTTCTTCATTCCTTGGATACTACTCCCTTCCGTACCTTGGTGCCCTCGGTGCGGCAAAAGGGGCGCTAAACGCCCTCACAACGAGCCTCAGAACCGAGCTCAAAGGAACAGGGGTTGATGTCCTCCTCTTTGGCCCGCCTCAGACAGACACCCCGTTTCAAGGGGGAGAATCAAAAAGAAAGCTCGCCTCCGCCGATGATGTTGCTGCTTCCCTCATTAAAGCGATGAGCAGGCGCAAGCGCGAAGTTGTGAAAGGAACGTTCTTTAAGGTGATGAATCTCTTTGCTCCACAGCGCCTCGATTCCCTCTTCTTTAACGCAATGGTAAAAAACAAGGACCCCCGAAGGGGCCCGAATACGCATTAATAGTTTTCGCTCTTAGAGCACGAAGCCAAGTACTAAGCTCGCATCACCAAAGCGGTGTCCGCCATTCTTAAAACCATCGAGGTCGTGGCCGTATTTGGCGTTCACCCCAAGGCGGAAGTGATCAGTTACGCGGTAGGCAATGCCTGCTTTCGCGAAGACACCGTAGCGGTAGGCGTCACCACTGGCGAGGAAAGTATCATCCAAGCTGTATGTGAAGAAACCACCAGCACCGAGGCTGAGGCTGAGGCGCTTGCCTTCGACGTTCAACATTACCGCTGGGCTTGCAGTGAAGGAGTGCTCAAGATCACCAAAGTAGGTAGAGATGCCATCAAACTTAAACTTCACGAGATCAGCAAGAAGGTCTTCATAGGTAGAGGTACCACCGAGGTACGGGGTGTAGTCGAGGTCAAGATCAACACCGAGGCCGAAGACCTTTCCAAAGGAGACGATGTTGTGGAACTCAAGGGCGATTCCTGTTTTGATGTTGTTGTTGTCGTAGGCTGCGTTAAAGAGCTCGCGCTGGTAGTTATACCCAAGGTTAATTCCTAACGTGGTGTAGAAGCGGCTCGCCTTAATCGCTTTTGGTGCCATTGGGGCAACTGCCACTGGCTTTGGTGCTTCCTGAACTGGGGCTGGGGCGACAACGGGTTCGGGGGCCGCTTGGGCGACGACCTCAACTTCAGGAGTATCGAACGCTTCAGCAACGGAACGGGTACTTTCACTAAAGTTAATCCCATCATATGACTGTTGAAGGTAGAGGGTGTGATCCAGTGTCCCATCGAGACCGCGCTCGGTGTAGCTGGTAACGGTCGAATCGACAGTAATCCATCCAGCCGGATCCTCGGCATCTACCTGAAAGCGGAAGGTCGTAACCTCAGGGTCTTCCAAAAGCCATTCCCACGTCACCACTACAGGAAGGGCAAAGAGGACAGCTGGAAGAAGGATTAAAACTGCCAACAACGCTGTGAATTTCAACTTCATGATTCATTACTCCTATGTATAGCCCCCAAAAGGCTACACGCTTTTATCGTAGAACGGTACTATAATAATACACGCGACTCATTAATATAACAAGTAAATATGGCGCATGGGTACAGAATAGGAGAAGATTCATCGATGAATGATCGAATACGAGCGCTCGCAGTCTTCTGCGGCTCTTCAAATGGGCACAATCCCCTCTACACAGAGACGGCGGAGGCTATTGCTGAAACAATGGCCGCTAAACACATCGGCCTCGTCTATGGTGGGGGTAATAGGGGGTTAATGGGCATCATTGCTGAGAAAGTCCATACCCAAGGCGGGTACGTGATCGGGGTAATCCCCCAACTGCTGAATCGCCCTGACGTCGTGATGCACAAGGTTCAAGACGAATTAATCATTGCAACCGACATGCACGAACGCAAAGCGCTGATGTATGAAAAAAGCGATGGCTTTGTTGCTCTGCCCGGAGGAATTGGGACACTGGAAGAAATCTTAGAAGTGTACACGTGGCTCCAACTTGGCTACCACAAGAAACCCGTAGCCCTTTTGAACATTGGTGGCTTCTATGATCATCTGATCGAGCTCTTCCACCACGCCCACACTGAAGGGTTTGTAAAGGCTGATATTCTTAACTCGTTAATCATCGCTGATGACGTTCCAACGCTCTTTGAACGCCTTGAAATGTGGGAAGCTCACCTAGGAGATAAACTGTCACCATGAAGATAAACCGCTACACCTTCGTCGAGGTCACGAATTTAGTAATCGGCTCCTACCTCACCGCCTTGGGTATCGCCCTCTTTAGCGCCCCAAGTAAAATTGTAAACGGTGGGGTCAGTGGCTTAGCCATTATCACCCACCACCAACTTGGCTGGGATACGGGCTTCTCGATCTTACTCTTTTCGATTCCTCTCTTTTTATTAGGCTTCGCAGTCTTTGGGAAACGCTACGCCCTTAAGAGCTTGGCGGGAACGCTCTTACTCAGTGGCTTTACTACGCTAAATAACATCCTCTTTGGGTATGGTGGGGTCCTTGATCCGGCAAATGTCTTAACGACCCTTTTGAGTTCGATCAGTGCTGGGGCGTTAATGGGTCTTGGCTTAGGCTTAGTAGTACGCAGTGGTTCAAACACTGGGGGAACGGATATCCTCGCCCAAGTCGTTGCCCGCTTCACCCCCCTGTCGATGGGAACATCCTTTCTCATCGTTGATGGATTAATCATCCTTGTTGGGGCGTTGATCTTCGGTCTTGAGATGGCGCTCTACGCCCTCATTACCGTCTTCATCACCAGTATGGCGATCGATAAAGCGGTCGTAAGCTTTGGCCGCCGATCAGCAAAGACCGTCTTCATCATTTCAAATGAACTCGAATCGATTCAAGAAGCGATCCTTACTGAACTCGGTCACGGAGGGACAATCCTTGCGGGTAAGGGGATGTTCACCCAACTCGACCGGCCCGTCATCATGACGGTTGTTGCCAATACAAAGCTTGCTGCATTAACCCACATCGTCCACCAAAACGACAAAAACGCCTTCATGGTTGTCCAAGAGGCGTTTAATGTATTAGGTGAGGGCTTTACCTCGATTGAAGAGGGAGCGTGGGTGTCGCGCCTCGACCTCACTCAATCAAAGAAGTAATTACTGAACCCAGAGCTGCTCAGGATAAAGGCCGTCTTCGGTCTTCTGAGCAAGCTGGGCTTTGACGTGCTCGCGGTCTTCAGCGTACGTCATTCCAAACCAGTGTTCAGTTGTCGTGTAGAAGCGAACCTTTCCTTCACCGTTGGAGACGAGATTTCCCACCCCGTTGGGAAGGTAGCACTCATCCTTTTCACTGGTGATGTGCTCATCAATGAAGGTGTGCCAGTAGCGCTCAAAGGAATCGAAGGCGCTGGGGGCGAAGCCAAAGAAGTTCATCGAGACCCACTCTTTTCCTGTTAGTCGAAGATCTCCGTCTTCACGCTGGCTGAAAAGGGCATCGCCTTGGTAGCCGATTTTCGTATGCTCGACCATGCTTTGAAGGTAGCCACCCTCCTCCGAGCAAATCGCCCGGCTAACGGTTCCGATCCGGCTGGTGGTGTTTTCTAAGATGTATCCAACCATCGCGTGCTCTTTGGCATCGGGGCCTAAGGTCGCTAAATGGTTGTAGAGGGTGACGTACGGAGTCTTGCCGTAATAGTCGTCGGCGTTAATCACCGCGAAGCTGCCAGGAATCTCCTCGCGGGCACAGAGGACGGCGTGAATTGTTCCCCACGGCTTAATCCGCGCAGCTGAGAGTTCACGTTGCTCTTCGCTTAATAAAGAGTCTTGGTGTTGAAAGACGTATGATGCGTCCATGTTTCGAGCAACGCGATCAAAGAGGTGATGGCGGAACTCTTTTTCAATTGACTTGCGAATGACAAAGACAACTTTTTCAAACCCCGCCTCTTTGGCGTCAAAGATTCCATAATCTAAAAGAGTCTGCCCATAAGCACCGACACTATCGATCTGCTTAATCCCGCCGTAGCGACTACCCATTCCAGCAGCCAAAATCAGAAGCGTTGGTTTCATCGTCTTCCTCCTCTGTAACCAAATCGAACCCATTTTACCCTCTCTGCTTAAAAAGAGTCAAATACTTCACCTCACGAAACTATCTGGTACTGGAAGCAAAAGTACAGTATTCTCTTTCCATGGATAACTACGAACGTTTTACCAACGCCTTGAATTTTTGCAGCCTGAGCGCTGTGTGCAAAACCTGCCCGTATTCCCTGATCACCACCCTTCACCAGGATTCACCGACAAAAGCGTGCTTTGAATCAAAGGAAGCCCTCCTCGCCCTTGAAGCGTGGCTCCACGATGAAGAGGATGAAGGTATCAGTGAAGAGTTCCACGCCGATGATCACACGTGGCTTCAAGATTTAATTAAGCTTCAGTTCAACGAGGATGATGAGGATATCTTTTAATCGGTGGTAACGGTGAATTGAATTGCGGCGCTGTACGTGCCCGTTGCATAGTTAGTGGGATCGAAGTTCGGAATCTTTGCAAAGATCTCCCCACTCTCTTGAACCCCAAAGCTCCCCGAATCCCGACTCCGTGAGTCAACAGATTTTGCAATCACTCCACTGCCTTCGGAGGTAGTCACCCGCGATCCTTCACTGTAGGAGAGCGTTACGATAAAGGGGATTTCCGTTTCTAAGCCAGGGGCGTGCGGTGTCCCTGGATCTAAGGCGAGCTTAAACGCCGCTTCTGATCCATCTTCACCAGGGCGAACGATGATCTGAAAGCTTGCTTTTCCTTCGTTCGAGAAGAGGCGGTAGCGCCCGATAGCGATATCACTTCCCCGCGCTTTCGTTAAGTCAACATTTTCCGCTTCACCTGACGATTCAACCCGGAAGTACTGGTCTTTGGGCATCTCGCCTCGAAGGGTAAAGGAGCTAATGATCGGCTCGGCACTAAAAAGCAAGCCGGCACAGCTAATAAGTAGGAGGAGTAAAAGCCATTTTTTCTGCATAAAAACCATCATTTCTTCGCGCTTCCTGAGTGAAAGTGTACTGAGGTGATGAACCGGTGTCAAGAGTTTCTAACCCTTGGAGGAGCAACTCACTCACCATATATAGTGATTATAGTAATATATTATTATATATACAATTATTTCTATTATTGTTCTGTCACAGGACTTTCTACTGCGCTACTTGACAGAGATTTTCCCTTGCCGTACTATGAGCGAGTTCTTGGGTCCGTAGCTCAGTTGGATAGAGCGTCTCCCTCCGGAGGAGAAGGTCGTGCGTTCGAATCGCGTCGGACTCAATCAAGGAGACTCATCTGGGTCTCCTTTTTCATGGGCGTATACTTTTTTTGTAATCTTCAGTATCCTGCTTCTATGAGTATGCGCGTCCTCTTCTTAGGAGAAATTGTTGGCAAAGCGGGAATCCAAGCGGTTCGCCAAAACCTCAAAGATCTCCGAGCAGAGAAAAAAATAGATTTAGTCATCGCTAACGGTGAAGGTGCCACCGGAGGCTTCGGCCTCGGGAAGGCGCACTCAATGCAGCTCCTTAAAGGTGGCATCGATGTCCTTACCGGTGGTGAGAAGATCTACTACAAACTTGATATGGTTGAATTCATAGACCAAAACCCCGCAATACTTCGCCCAGCAAACTACCCCCAGCAAAACCCAGGCCGGGGAATGAAGTACCTTACTGTTGGCGAGACGAAGGTGTGCGTCATTGTCATTCTTGGGAATGCCGATTTCCCCCGGACTCACCTCAATAACGCCTTTAGCCTTGCTGAGCACTTAGTCACCAAAGCCCAAGAGGAAGGGGCAGTTGCCCTCGTCCAATTCCACGCCTCCCCCACTGCGGAGAAGCAGGCGATGGGTTTTCACCTCGCAGGCAAAGCCGCGGCAGTCATCGGGACTCACTCCAAAGTGCTAACAGCCGATTATCAAATCCTCGATGGTGGAACTGCCTACATCACCGATAATGGGCGATGTGGCAGCCAAAGTAGTGTTGGGGGCTTTGAGCCCGAAAGTGAAATTGAAAAGCAGATTACCCAGCTGCCCCTGCGCAGTAAAGAGTATTGGGCGGATGTCGAACTCGTTGGGGTAATCGTAGATATCGATGATTCTGGCAAGGCGACGGCGATCGAGCCGCTTCGACTTGCTGTTAAGGAGGACTAACCATGTTAGAAGTGGTTACCGTTCAAAATATAAACGCAAAAGACCGTATTGAAGTCTCGTGCTCTTCCGCTGCGTGTGAAGGGTGTAAGGGAGGTCTTTTCTGTAATACGAAGAAGCGAATCTTTGAAGTTGCGAACACCGAAGGATTGGCGATTGAAAAAGGCGACTCCGTAGAGATTCACCTCCAAACAGGCCGCACGATTGGGGGCACCCTCTTAACCCTCATCGCTCCACTTCTCCTCTTTCCAGTAGGATACTACCTCGCCAAGAGCTCAGGCCTTGGGGAAGGAATCTCCACCCTCATCGCACTTGGGGCGATCGCCGTTGGCTTTGTAGGGGTGTGGCTCTACTTCAAAGTCCACGAGCATAAGTACCTTCCGACCGTCGAGCGGATCATTACATCCAATGATTGAACCATTGACACCTAAAAATCACTCGGTATACTTGTAGACAGGAGCCACCACTAAACGGGTTTCGACTCCAGTTAAAGCGAATTAATCGCCCGAAGTCGGTAAACTAAGCGGGCGATTATTTTATGGTGCTTCACCATCATTTCAAACATCGATTGCGCCAGCATCATCGGCCTTTCACTGTAAGGCGAACAATCGTATTCGCTCTTTACTCTGCTAAACCATTGACACCTAAAATTCACTCGGTATACTTATAGATAGGAGCCACCATTAAACGGGTTTCGACTCCAGTTAATGCGAATTAATCGCCCGAAGTCTTCCAACTGTGCGGGCGATTATTTCTTTTTACTTCGGAACTCTCGAATTACTTCAAGAATCAGTCGTGCTAAGGTCAGTAAAACCATAATGGCCTCATATTCACTCATACGCACACCTCCTTGAACAAAGTCTTGGAGGCCAAAGCCCCCAGATCGATCGATCTGGAGTCGAAACATCTACGCACCGTTTAGGGTGGCTCCTAGTACATATGAGCAATACTTTGGCGTTTCGCTTTAAAGAGGATGATTCATCATCGTTTGAGGGGAGAGGGATGATCAAATCTACCTATTCCGATTGCCCAATAGAGATGAGGAAGGTATACTCAACCCATGACGAAGCGAATCCTTGGCATGGTTCTTGCTTCACTCCTGCTTCTTTCCTGTGCATTAGAACCAACTATTCAAGGCCCCAGTGAAGAAAGCAAGCGAGCAGCGGACCTCACTCTCTATAACGCAACGTACACCTTTGGTACGACCAACGGTGGACCTCTTACGGTCACCGCGTTACGCCTCGCCTTTCGTGATGAAGAAGAGATCGCTGAAATTACCGACTTTACCTTCATCGCCTACGATGAAGAAGGAACAGCGTATCTTGAAGGGTCCGCTGATGAAGGGACGATCGATAGCCGTTCCTACAACGCCACACTCAAGGGCAATGTTGAAATCTACCACCTTGATGAAGATATCCGAGTCTTTAGTGAAGAGCTTTCATGGGATGATGAAGAGCAGATCCTCACCTCCCCCGCTTCTGAGCGTTCAACGATTATCGTTGATGGGGATATCACCCTTACCGGTGAAGGTGTGACAGTCGATTTCATTACTCGCGACGTCACCTTTGACCGCATCGTAGAAGGGGTGGTCCAGCGATGAAGCGCCTACTTCTAATACCCATTCTTGTTGTTCTCTTCATTGGTTCATTGTTTGCAAATAATATTACCTTCACCGGCGGGAGGACCTCCCTCCAAAGTCAAGGAGATCTTCAAGTCATCACCCTCAGCCAAGGCGCCCGGGTAACCAGTGATGCGATCGTCCTCTCCTCCGATACGATCGTTCTCTCGGGTGAAGAGTTTCGCTACGTACGCTGCACCGGTAATGTTCGCTTGATCGATGAAGAGCGCAACTTGAGTCTTGAAACAACCCGACTCTTTTATGATCGAGAAAAAGAAGAAGTTCTCATCGATGGATACTTTGAACTCGATGATCCCCTTAACGAACTCATCGCTCGGGGCTTTGGCCTCGAGTACCTCATCGACAGTGAAGAGATTACCCTCAGTGCTGAAGCGCACTTAGAAAAGCACACCTCTAAAGGGGTGATGATGTGCAGGGCCGATTTAATGAACTTTGATCGGAAGGCGATGAAGCTGATCCTCAGTGGAAACGCTCAAGTGCGCTGGGCAAACGACGTCTATGAAGCTCAATCGATTAGTGTCGATTTAGATAAAGAAGCGATTAGCGCCGAAGGCTCAATCCGGGGGGTGATCAATGGCTAATAACTCCTTGATCGTCTCCAACCTCTCCAAGCGCTACGGTCGTCGTCTAGTTGTAAAGGACCTCTCCTTTGCAATGAGCTCGGGGGAGATCGTTGGCCTCTTAGGCCCCAATGGGGCGGGTAAGACCACGACGTTTTACATGATCGTCGGCTTTTTAAAAGCCCGAAGGGGCTCAATTGTTCTCAACGGCGAAGATGTAACGGACCTACCGATGCACGAGCGCGCCCTTAAGGGCCTCTCCTACCTCCCCCAGGAACCGTCAATTTTCCGCAAGCTCAGCGTCCATGATAATATCCTCCTCGTCGTCCAAAGCCGCAATGATTTAAGCCGAAGGGAAAAAGCTTCGTTAGTTGATGAATTGATCGTTGAGTTTGGCCTTGGCAATGTTGCCCGCCAAAAAGGGTACACCCTCAGTGGCGGGGAGCGCAGACGGTGCGAAATAGCCCGTGCCCTTGGCTCGAACCCCGCGTTCCTTCTCCTCGATGAACCGTTTGCTGGAATAGACCCAAAGGCGGTTTATGAGATTAAGCTCCTCATTAAGAAACTCGCTAACCAAGGAATTGGAATCCTCCTCACCGATCACAACGTCCGTGACACTCTTTCAGTAACAACGAGCTCGCACATCATCCATGAAGGCTCAATCCTCGTCTCCGGAGCTAAAGAAGAGCTCCTCGCCCACGAGTTAGCACGGAAGATATATTTTGGCGAGGAGTTTGAGGGGGGCGTCTAATGGCATTAACCCCATCACTCACCCTTACCCAGAAGCAACAACTGAAGCTCACCCCTCAGCTCATCCAATCCTTTGAGCTGATGACCCTCCCCCTCGCTGAACTTCAGCAAAGAATTAAAGAGGAGATCGCGACAAACCCCGCCTTGGAAATCCCATCAACGAGGGAGCTCTCCTACGAAAACGTCGCCGATCGGAAAGCGGAGAGTGAACGGCTCCGAGTCGATGACTCGTACAGTGACTCCCCTTCTTACGGCTACGATGAGGAAGCAACCGAGCGGGCCCACCGCGCCTTAGAGCAAGTCTTTCAAACAGAGGAGACCCTCACCGACCATCTGATCGCCCAACTGCGCCTAGAAAAGCTCAGTGAAGAGGAGTTTGAAATGGGGATGCGGATTATCACCAACCTTGATTCCAACGGCTTCTTTATCCACGACCCCACCTTCCTCATCGCCGATGAGCAACAAGAACTCCACGATAAAATGCTCAGTATAATTCACACCTTTGACCCAATCGGAGTTGGGGTGTCATCGTGGCGGGAGTCGCTGATTGTCCAGGGGCGCTACCAAGGCCTTAAGGATGACGAGCTTGAACACTTTAGTGAACTCGTTCGGGATAACCTTGAGTTGATGAGGGCCAATAAGAGCGAGCAAGTGGCGAAACGGATCGGAATCAGCATAGAGGAGCTTGATGAGCTCTATGCGTTCTTAAAGACCCTCACCCCCTTCCCCGGCCAAGGCTTCGCCTCAGGGCCTCAGCATTACGTCATTCCCGATCTCTCAATCCGGGTTGAAGATGGGGCCCTTGCGTTAACGATGAATGAGCTCGCCCTCCCTGACTTGCGGATCAACCCCGAGTTTGAAGCACTTAAAGGTGACAAGGAGGCGAAGGCATACATCCAAGAACAGATTAAAAAAGCAAATGATTTAATCTTCCAGCTGGATATTCGTAATAAGACCCTCTACAAAGTCGCCCTCGTCCTCCTTCGCGAGCAGCGCGAATTCTTCATTCTCGGTCCGCAGTACATTAAACCGCTGACTCAAAAAGCCGTCGCTGCTGAGATCGGGGTTCATGAGACAACGGTGAGCCGCATCGCTACGGCGAAGTGGATTGATACTGACTTTGGAATTATTCCCTTAAAGCGCCTCTTCTCCAGTGCGATGGGTGATCTCTCCAAGGAAGCGGTGAAAGAAACGATCCGACAAATCTTAGAAGAACAGGAGGGGCAAAAGGCCCTTAGTGATCAGAAGATTGCTGATCTTCTCGGTGAACGAGGGATTAAAATCGCCCGCCGTACCGTTGCCAAGTACCGCAATGAACTGAATATCGATCCCTCATTTATTCGTGGAACCGACTAAAGACAAAGAGGGACGCCTTCGCGTCCCCCGTAGTGATTCAAGGTCACACTATTATCCGTGATTCTTTACTTTGCTTTTCTCCTTCCGAGCGGTCGCTTCGATTTTATCAACGAGCAATTCGATTCCCTCGTATAGCTCGTAACAATCGGTGCTGACCATTTTGACGGTACCCCATGAAAAGTGGATTTTCGCATCGAGATGGAATCCTTGACCGGCGGTTTCCCGCGTCATTACGATATCCAAATCATGCAAATACCCTTCGGCAAACTGCAACTTCTGCAGTTTCTTGTCCAGGAATTCCCGGGTCTCGTCGCTTGGATTATACCGGATGCCTCTGACTGTTAAATTCATAAGCCCTCCTTGGGTAGTCATACTCTAAGAATACGACCTGACCTCTTCCACGTCAATGGAAAGCGACCCTTCAACACCGAGTGAACACAAAAACCTCAACGGTGTGCATCGGTCTTCTACATCCGAATCCTTGGGGAACGGGAAAGCGATTCGCTTCAAAGCCCTGAAGGAGATTGCTCATCTCCTAAAGATTTCCCTTCCACTATCCCTTGCATGCGCCTACTAACACCTGTATAGTAGTATTCGTAATGCAAGAATTTACCGTCTTCGATTTACTTGATTTAGATATCAAAGAGCGAAACCACCTTCACATCACGTGTAGCGCTGGGCGCTCTGGTCTTTCACGGCCCATTAAGACGAGTAAAATTAGCCGCCCAGGCTTACCGCTAAGTGGCTTCTTTGAAGAGTTTAGCGCCCAGGCAATTCAAATCTTTGGTCGGGGGGAGCAGGCGTATTTACACATGCTTGAAGAGACTGACCAGATGGCCCACGTTGAAAAACTCTTCTCCTACCCAATTCCGGCGTGTGTCTTCACCGACCACGGCCAACCAAGTAAGAAGATCATCGAACTTGCCGAAAGCTCCGCTGTTCCCCTCCTACTCACTGACCTTCCTTCGGGGGACTTCTCGAGGATTCTCTACCAAAGCCTCGATGAAATCTTCAGCCCCACCCAAACGATCCACGGCGTCTTCGTTGAAGTCTATGGAATCGGGGTATTAATCATTGGTGATAGTGGCGTTGGTAAGAGTGAGACCGCTCTTGATTTAATGGAGCGGGGGCATCGGATTATCAGCGATGATGCGGTAAGGCTGAAGAACATCAGCGATACCTTTTTAATTGGAACCGGGGAAAACCCCGCCCTCGCCCACCACATGGAGATTCGCGGCCTTGGAATCATTAACCTCGCCAACCTCTACGGTGTTGCTGCGATCCGCGACCGCAAACAAGTTCAGCTGGTGATCCAGCTTGAAGATTGGGATGCTGCCAAGGAGTACGACCGAGTCGGTACCGAACTGACAACGACGTACTTAGGAATCTCGATTCCCTTAGTCGTCCTTCCAGTAAAGCCAGGGCGAAACATCCCCATCATTATTGAAACTGCCGCTCGAAATGAGCGCTTAAAGAAGCTTGGCTATTATTCAGCCAAGGAGTTTGACCAAAACGTGAAGAAGTGGCTCGAAAGCGAATCTGCCCGCAAGATCTACTACGACGCTGAGGAGGGATTTTGATGGTTCAGCGCGAGCTTGTCGTCACAACTCGGGCTGGTATTCATACCCGCCCCGCTTCAACGATAGTTACCGTAGCAAGTCGTTTTGCGAGTGATTTATTTTTTGAACGAGGAACGATGAAGATTAATGGGAAATCCATTATGGGAATCATCACCCTTGGAGCAACACACCAAACGACGTTGACGATGACGTGTATCGGTCCCGATGAGGAGGAGCTTGCTGATGCAGTGGAGCACCTCTTCCTCAACCGCTTTGAGGAGCAGACCAATGATTCGACCCCTAACTGATCGCCAGCGCGATGTCGCGACATTTATCACAGACTTCATTAAGCAAAACAGCTACCCACCATCAGTACGGGAAGTCGCCGAGTACTTTGCCTTCTCGGTAAAGGCGGCCCACGACCACCTCAAAGCCCTTGAGGCGAAGCGGGTGATTCGCACCACCCCCGGCCTCAGTCGCTCAATTGAAATCATCGCTGAAGAGTTCTTAGAACCCGAAGAAGTCATTGAAATTCCCGTCATCGGAACGATCGCAGCAGGATCTCCCCTCCTAAGTGAAGAGAACACTGACTACCTCTTAAAAGTTCCCGTCTCGATGCTCAAAGGAGCGAGGGGGACGTACTTCGCCTTGAAGGTTCGCGGTGAATCGATGATCGAGAAAGGCATCTTTGATGGGGATATTGCGATCATCAAGAAAGCTCAAAGCGCCCACAGTGGCTCGATCGTAGCAGCCACCGTTGAAGATGGGGAGGAAGGAATCACCCTTAAAGGATACTACCCCGGCGATGATATGATCGAACTGCGACCAGCCAACTCGGCGATGGGCCCGATCTTTACCCGCTCGTGCCGCGTCCACGGGACGCTGCAGCTTTTGATCAGGGACTTCTCATGAGTAGTTATCTCTTCCTTGGTCCCGAAGCGGGAGCAAAGCAAGAGGAAGTGAAGCGAATTCGTAGTGAACTTGTTGAGGCCTACGGCGAGGGGTTGGAATTTGAGCGCTTCTACCCCTTTGAAGGGGAGCAGAGTGAACTCTTCGCCTCTTTAAGCAACGATTCGCTCTTCAGCGACCACCGCTTAGTCCTTATCAGTCAGCTTGAAAACGCCAATGCAGCATTCTTTAACGACCTTGCGACGTACCTTCAGAACCCAAGTCCCAGTGCAACGGTGATCCTCGTCTCAAGTGAGCTTTCGATCAACCGCAAGGTGATGAACCTCATCCCCAAAGAGCGGACAAAGACATTCTACGACCTCTTAGAAGGGGAAAAGTCGGCGTGGATTCGCACCCACTTCCGCCGTCTTGGCCTTACGATCACCAGTGAAGCCGTTGAGCTTCTTATCGCGATGACTGAGGATAATACCCAAGAGCTTCGAACCGTCAGCAACCAACTTGGGTTTTTCTGGCAAACCACCACTCCAAGTGACCCAATCGATGAAGAAGCGGTTCAAACGTACTTACAACACTCCCGTGTTGAAGATGCCTTTACCCTCTTTCCTCATCTTACCAGTGGTGATTTAAAGAAAGCACTCGCGAGCCTCCACGCCCTCTTAGGCAGTGGGGATTATCAAACCCCGATTCTCCTCGTCAGTGGCCTGCTGTGGCAATTTCGCCGCCTCCTCTCAGTGGCAGAGGCGTTTGAAACGAATACAAATGAGTATGAAGCCTTCAACAACGCCCACGTTCAATTAAAGAACAGTGCGATTCGCCGTCCGAAGGATAAAACTACCTACCGCGATGGGATCAAGCGCTACAATAGCGCTGATATTCGCCGAATCATCGCCGCCCTCGCCCAAGCAGACCTCGATGTAAAGCAGAGTCGCAGTGAAGAACTCACCCTCACCTTCGAGCGATTAATCTATCAAATTATCATGAAAAAAGGGAGTGCCTTAAGTCAGGCGGAGTTCGCTACCCTCCTATAGGGAGAGTTGCTTGATCAGGCGCTGGGCAACAGCAAGGGGAAGAGCCGCTTCTTTACTGAGATCTTCAGGATCCTTTGCTAAGAGCGCCTCTAATGAGCCGTACTGAGCCATCAACGCTTCACTGCGCTTCTTTCCAATACCATCAACGGATTGGAGGAGTTGGAAGCTTGCACTGCGCGAGCGCGCCGCTTGGTTCGAAGCGTTGGCAAAGCGGTGACACTCATCACGAACAGCAATTAATAGCCTCAGGCCTTCATCACTGT
>JBBADN010000015.1:0-15534 GCA_041656455.1 Sphaerochaeta sp.
GACGCAGTCGATGGCGGATATGCTCCATGTGATCAACCACTTTGGTGGAGTTGAGAACCTCAAGGGCAAAAAAGTTGCAATGACGTGGGCGTACAGCCCCTCATACGGCAAGCCCCTCTCGGTTCCCCAAGGAATTATCGGCCTCTTCACCCGCTTTGGCATGGATGTGGTCCTTGCTCACCCCGAAGGGTATAACGTCATGGGCGAAGTTGAAGAGGTGGCAAAGAAGAACGCCGAAGCAAACGGTGGTTCGTACAAGCGCGTCGATACGATGGCCGAGGCGTTCAAAGACGCTGACATCGTCTACCCCAAGAGTTGGGCTCCCTTTGCTGTGATGGAAGAGCGCACCGAGATCGTTGAGCACAACGACCAAGCTGCTCTTAAGGAACTGGAGCAACGCTGTCTCTTAAACAACGCGAAGTTTAAAGATTGGACGTGTACTGAAGAGTTAATGGCAACGACCAAAGATGGCAACGCTCTGTATATGCACTGCCTCCCCGCCGATATCACCGGTGTTTCTTGTAAAGAAGGGGAAGTCGAAGCGTCGGTCTTCAATCGCTACATCGTTCCCCTCTACAAAGAAGCAAGCTACAAACCGTACGTTATTGCGGCGATGATCTTCCTTGCTCGCTTTGAAAACCCCGCTCTCAAGCTCGAAGAGATCTTAGAAAAGGCCAAGAAGCGCGTTAAGTAAGAAGACGTGAGAGCTAAATAATCAGAGGAGCCGCAAGGCTCCTTGATTTATTTAGCGGTGCTCCACAAATTGAACTCGGACGCCCATTGGGTCTTCAACGTAGAAGAAGATAATTGTTGGTACTGGGGAGAAGGGACCTGCTACAACCGGGAAGCCTTTTGCTTTTACCTCTTCCATTTTCTGATTAACATCAGCCACTTCAAAGCCAAGGGAGATTCCTTTTCCGATCTCTTCATACGAGCCATCGCCGTGCTGAATTAATTCCACTTGGGTCTCACCATTACCCATGAACGCGATGTTCGTTCCATCGGGGTTGTGTAATTCGCTAACAACTTCAAGGCCAACAACGTCGCGGTAAAACGCCACCATTGCCTCAAGGTCATCTACGTTAATTGTAGTCCAAAGGTAGTTCATCTTCTTCCTCTTAGAATTTGGGCTATGAGATAGGCAGTACTCATCGCTGCTTGGATATTATACCCCCCACTTGGTCCATCGTAATCAAGAATTTCACCACAAAAGAAGAGATTGGGGGTAATACGTGACTCCATCGTCTTACGATTCACTTCATTTAGACTCACGCCTCCACTGGTGACCATCGCATGGGTAAAGCCCCCGGTGGTGGTGATCGTAAACTCCATTGAGCTCATAGAACGAAGAAGGGCTTTGCGCTCATCTTTGCGGAGGGTTCCAGCCTTTCTTATGGGATCGAGGTTCGTTCGCCGGCAGAGCTCTTTTGCAAGTGCATTGGGGATCCCCTCAGCACTGATAATCGTATCAAGCTGCTTCTTTGGTGAGGTGAGAATTTTCTCCTCTATTGAGGCATCGAGGAGGTGGAGGGTAATGACATCGCCTTTTTCAATGATTCGCGAACAATTCAAAATCCCCGGTCCACTGAGGCCTGTATGGGTGAAGAGAATATCTCCCTTAAAACGCTGCTTCTGCGCAGTGAATGAAATATTTGAAAGGGTTATCCCGCTCAAAGTAGCGGTATCTTCAGCGGTAACGAGGTGGACTAAGGCGGGCTTTGGAGGGGTAATTGAATGACCAAGGCTCTTTGCTAGGCTATAGCCCGAACCATCACTGCCGGTGGTTGGATAGCTCATTCCACCGGTAGCAAGGACGAGGTTAGAGGTGTGATACGTCTCCTTGGAAGTAGTAATCATAAAGTAATCCTCTTTTTTGTGGATGGTAAGGATGGTTTCATGTGTCTTAATCGTAGCTGTAATCTCACCCATAAGCGCAGCTAGGATTGTCTTGGCACGGAGTGTTGAAGGAAAGACGTGTCCATCACGTCGAATCGTCAATGGGACAAGGCGCTCTTCAAACCACGCTATGAGCGCCTGAGGGGTGAAGGATTGAAGGGCGGGGGCGAGGAAGTGCTGCATCTCTTTGGTAGGGAAGTGAGTAAGGATTTCTTTTGGCTCAAGATCGTTGGTGATATTTCCCTGTCCGCCGCCGGTAATAAGGAGTTTTCTTCCAACACTCGGGGCGTGATCGAGGAGAAGAATCTTCTGATTGGGAAGATTTGCAGCAAGGAAGAGAGCTGCGACACCACCTCCAATAATGATGAGTTCGTACTTTTCTTGGTTTACGTCCATTCGCTTCCCTTGTGTTTTTCTAATACCGAAAGTATTACTAGGGTATGAAAAAACTCTTGGTAACACCGCTTCTTTTCCTCATTGTCCTCGCCTCGGCGTTTGGGGTTGAGGCTGGTCTTGAGTTGAATGCACTCTACCACTACCACAACACCACTGTACAGTACGACAATTACTCCTACCCGCGAACAGAGCTTAAAGGCGGAGATATCGATTTTAGGGTTACCGCTAAATCGCTCTTTGATGATTCCTACGGTGTTTCATTATATGGCGGTGCAACAAAGCCTCTCGCCTACCAAGCTAATGGAGTCGACTTTCACGGTGAAGGGTGGGGGTGGTACTACGGGGCGAATAACCTTCTTCTCTTTGATCTTGGGTATATGAGCCAATTGGAGTTCGCCGTCGGCTACGATACCGCCTACCAGGATAAGGGAAGTGCTGAAGCGCGGGTTGATTCAATCCGCACTGGACTGAAGTACAACATGTACGACCGTGATGGATTCTTCTATTCACTCGGCTTTGAGGTTGTCTTTCCCTACTACGGGCGGATCATCGATTATGGAAATAGTGATTACTCCTCCCGGTGGTTTACCCGAGGAAGCGTCATCGGCATCATCTTTGGTGTTGGGTATCACACTTGGTAGTAGGAGCGGTACCACTTCACAAAAGAAGTGAGCCCCTCTTCAATAGACGTTTGAATTGATAGACCAAAGTCACGGTGGAGGTTGGTAATATCAGCGTACGTTTGATAGACATCACCCGGCTGCATCTCGCGCATCTTCATCTTCGCTTTCTTACCGATAATCTCCTCTAACACTTCGATGAAGCGTGAAAGGCGGGTGGGGTTGGTATTTCCGATGTTATACAGTTTCGCCTCTCCACTCGGATTGGGAATAATGTGGAGGAGGGCGTTGATGACATCATCGATGTAGGTAAAGTCCCTCCACATATCACCGTTGTTGTACACCTCTATTTCATCACCGTTGATAATACGCTTGGTGAAGGAGAAGTACGCCATATCAGGCCGACCAAAGGGGCCGTAGACGGTGAAGAAGCGAACTCCAGTAGTCTTTATCCCAAAGAGGTGGCCGTAGGTGTGGGCAAAGAGTTCATTTGCCTTCTTTGTTGCCGCGTAGAGGCTCACCGGTTCATCGGTGCGATCGAGGACGGAGTAAGGAATCTTTGTATTTTGGCCGTACACCGAGGAGGAAGATGCGTAGATCAGGTGTTCAACCTTGTGGCGCCGAATCGTTTCTAAGAGATTTAAAAAACCTTGGATGTTAGAGTCGATGTACGCATCGGGATTCTCGATCGAATAGCGAACTCCCGCTTGAGCAGCGAGGTTAATGACGTAGTGGAGGTTGTGGCGACTGAAGATTGACTCAAGAGCTTTTTTATCGGTGAGGTCGCCGTGGTAGAAGGTGAAGTTTTCACACCCAAGGAGTTTTAAGCGATCGCGCTTCAGCTGAACATCGTAGTGTTCGTTAAGGTTATCGAAGCCGATAACGGTACATCCCCGCTCTAAAAGTGTTTTGGCGAGGTGAAAGCCGATGAAGCCGGCTACTCCAGTAACGAGGTAGTGTTTTGTTGAATCAAGCTGAAGCATGTGGCTATTGTAGCTAAGAACAGCAGAAGATAAAAGATGAGTGAGGGCAAAAAAAAGGTGGACCCGAAGGCCCACCGTAGAGAAATGAGGGTTAGCTCAAGGCACCGAAGAAAATCTTCAGGACGAAGAGGGCGAAGACCACCCACGTCATGCCGCCAATTTCCTTACCCTTCTTACCAAAGAGCTTGAGAAGGACGTAGGAGATGATTCCGAACATGATGCCTTCAGCGATCGAGTAGGCAACGATCATAAAGAGAATCGTTAAGAATGCTGGGATTGCTTCAGTCATATCAGTCCAATCAATGTCTTTAACTGGAGTGATCATGAAGACACCAACGAGGATCAGTGCTGGGGCAGTTGCTACACTAGGAATCGAGCCAAAGAGTGGTTCGAGGAAGAGCGATGCAACAAAGAGCACTGCAACGGTGAGGGCTGTTAAGCCAGTGCGACCACCTTCAACAACACCCGCTGAGGATTCAACGAACGTCGTAACGGTGGAAGTTCCGAGGATTGCACCAACGGTGGTTCCAACAGCGTCAGCAAAGAGCGCTTCTTTAACGTTAGGAATTGAGCCGTCTTTTTGGATCATGTCTGCCTTCGTTGCACAGCCGATCAGCGTTCCAACGGTATCGAACATGTCAACAAAGAGGAAGGTGAACATAACAACGACGAAGTCAAGACTGAAGATCGATTTTGAGAACTCGAGGGGGAAGAAGTACGGGGCTGGTGGTACATACTTACCGCCGGCGTATTGGGTGATTCCAAGGGGAATACCAATAAGGGTGGTGATGATGATACCGATGAGCAATGCACCGTTAACTTTGAAGGCAAGAAGGATTCCAGTGATTAAGAGGCCGAGCATCGCTAAACCTGCTCCACCTTTGAACCAGCCGGGGTTCAGGGCTACGAGAGTTGCTGGGTTACCTTCAATAATTCCAGCGTTCTGTAACCCAATGAAAGCAATGAAGAGTCCTATTCCAACTCCTATCGCTTTCTTTAAGTTGGTGGGAATACTGTTGACGATCGCCTCGCGGATGTTTACAAAGGTCAGGATGATGAAGATGATACCTTCAACAAAGACCGCCGTCAGGGCAAACTGCCAAGAATATCCCATTCCAAGAACGACACTGTAGGCGAAGAACGCGTTCAGTCCCATTCCAGGGGCCAAGGCAAAGGGGAGGTTAGCCATTAAGGCCATGATCAATGTGGCGATGGCGGATGAAATTGCCGTAGCCGAAAATACTTTCGAGAACGACATTCCAGCGTCAGAAAGAATACCCGGGTTGACCACCAAAATGTAAGCCATGGTAAGGAAGGTTGTAATACCTGCCATGACTTCCGTTCTGACGGTCGTTTTTCGTTCAGTTAGCTTGAAAAACTTGTCCATCTATTCGCTCCTTGCAGATGTTTTGATACCCCCATTCTAGCGCATCAATCAAAATAAATACAGATAAATCATAAAAATTGTATCGTTTCTGCGATAAATTGGGCGATTAAGAAGTATTTTGACAAAATTTGAGAATAAGTTAATTTTGACACTTCACCATTTTGGGGTTCTTTAATTTTGCGAATAAAAATAACTTCAACAAATGCAACAAAACTAGCAGTCTGTTGCAACTATTTTCCATCATGTTGCGAAAAAAGCAACAAAATCTTGCTGGCTATTTCGCTGAAGGAGATAAATATCAATGCTATTTTCTTGAAGATGAGCCGTGACATGGTACACTGTAAGGCACCATAAGGAGGGAGATATGGAGAAAAAGACGGTACAAAACCTTATCGCAGTTGCCGCCCATCGCGAAGAAGCAGATCTTTGTATTACAAATGCCCACATCCTCGATGTGTTTAATAAAGAGTGGTTTGAAGAAGACCTCCTCATCACTGGTAACTACATCGCCGGCTTTGCTCCAAAGGGCGAAGGTAAGGCGAAAAAGATTGTTGATGGCGGCGGGCGCTTCCTTATTCCTGGATTAATCGATAGTCACGTGCACATCGAATCGAGTCACGCAACCCCAGAGGAGTTTTCTAACCTCGTCGTTCCTCACGGCACGACAACAGCAATCGTTGACCCTCATGAAATTTGTAACGTTACCGGCCTTGATGGGCTGCACTACATGCTTGATGCGAGTAAAGAGACCGCCTTACAGGCGTTCTTTGTTGTTCCCTCGTGCGTTCCTTCGGTGAGCTTTGAACACGCTGGTGCAGTCATAACCGCCGGAGATATCGCCACTGTTATTGACCACGAGCGCGTCGTTGGCCTTGGAGAGATGATGGATTACCCTGCTGTTATCGGTGGCGAGGATTTGGTGATTGATAAGATTATGGTCGCCAAAGAAGCAGGAAAAATAATCGACGGGCACAGCCCCGCTGTCTACAACGAAGAGCTCGATGCGTACGCTGCAAGTGGGATTAAAACCGACCACGAGTGTGAAACTCCCGCTGAGCTTCGCGACCGAATCCGCCGGGGAATGTACGTTCACCTCCGTGAAGGCTCGGCGTGTAATAACGTGCTTCCTCTCCTTGGGGGAGTTGATTCGAAGAACGCCCAACGCTGCTGTTTCTGTACTGATGACCGCCAGCCGATCAGCATCCTAGAAGAGGGACAGATTAACAACAACATCCGCATTGCAGTCAATGATGGTCTTGATCCCATTGAGGCGATTTGCATGGCAACGCTGAACTCCAGTGAGTGTTACGGCCTTCATGACCGAGGGGCGATCGCCCCAGGGCGGCGGGCAGACTTCGCTTTAGCTAATAATCTTGTTGACTTTGCGATGAGCGAAGTCTACGTCGGTGGAACGCTCGTTGCCAAAGAAGGGGTGATGATCAAGAGTGCGAAGGCACAGAAGGATGAGCGCGTTACCTCGAAGATGAATATCAAGGATTTCTCAATTGAAAAGCTAGCTCTTCCATTGAAGCACAACCGAGTTCGAGTTATTGATATCGTTCCCGGTGGCGTTGTCACCGACCAAGGCGAAGCGTATGTGAAGCTTGAAAAAGGCCTTTGGGCGTACGATTCCAACCAAGACGTGATTAAAATCGCGGTAGTTGAGCGCCACCGGGGCCTCGGAACGGTGGGGGTTGGCCTTATTCGGGGCTTTGGCCTCCGAAACGGCGCCCTTGCTTCAACGGTTGGCCACGACTCGCACAACCTCATTGTCACTGGCGATAATGATGAAGATATGGTCAAAGCTGTTGAGCATTTGATCAGTGTCGGTGGAGGAATGACCGTCGTCCAAGATGGAAAGGTCTTAGCAACCCTTGAACTTCCAGTCGCAGGCTTAATTAGCTACGAAGAGGGACGAGCAATCGCAGATAAACTCCAAATCCTCCACACGATGGCGATTAACAAGCTTTCGGTGAAGCCAGGGATTGACGCCTTTACAACGCTGAGCTTCATGGCACTGCCTGTCATTCCTACCTACAAGCTCACCGATATGGGGCTCTTCGATGTTGGAACGTTTAGCTTCGTTCCCCTCGAGATCGACTAAAAGATAATTTTCTGACCGGCAATCTCGGTTACAGTTAGTTGAGTGTCGTATAAGGTGGTCAAAAGCTCGCTTTTGATCACCTTCTCTTTTGGCCCAAAGCCAATGAGTGAGCCATCCTTTAAAAGGGCAATATCGGTAGCGAGGGCGTAAGCGAAGTTTGCATCATGGGTGGTGAAGATCAGCGTCTTACCCCCTGCATGAAGCTCTTGGAGGAGGTTGAGGATTCGCTTGGTGTTCGCTGGGTCCAACGAGGAGGTTGGTTCATCCAAAAGTAACACCTCCGATTGCTGGGCGATCGCCCGGGCGAGGAGGAGGAGCTGTTGCTCGCCGCCGGAGAGGGCGGTAACAGAGCGTTGCTCAAAGCCCCGAAGGCCTACTTGGGCGAGAGCGTCGTAGGCAATGAGGATATCATTACTCGTCGGTGAGCCCATCGGGGGAAGGTAGGGAGCACGCCCAAAGAGGGTGTAATCAAGGAGGGTGTAGGAAAAGGTAATCTGTTCACTTTGAGGAACGAGGGCGATTTTCTGCCCTAACGCTTTGCGTCCATATTCGCTAAGAGGTTTTCCATCGAGGGTGAGTGACGAACTACTCTTAAACCCTAAAAGGTGGTCAAGGAGGGTAGATTTTCCCGCTCCGTTGGAGCCAAGAATTGCCACACTTGAACCTCGTTCAATCGCTAAGGAGATCTCGTTAAGTGCTAAGACACCATTGGGGTAGTGGTAGGAGAGGTTTTCTATTCTTAACATCGTCATGCTTTTCCCCCCTGACTCTTACTGGAGAGGATGATGACAAAGACAACGGCTCCGAAGAGACTCGTTAAGAGGCCGATTGGAATCTCAGTCGCTAGAGCGGTTCGCCCTAGCCCATCACAGAGCAATAGAAAGAACGAGCCCATGATCATCGAGGCGGGCAGGGCCGCTTTAGCTTCACTGCCGAAGGTCTTTCGAGCGATGTGAGGGGTGATGAGGCCTACCCACCCGATAAGGCCGGTAACGCTAATGGTAAAGGTCGTCCCAATCGTCGCAACGACAAGAAGAATAATTCGCTGACGCTTAGGATTCAGTCCAAGGGAAAACGCACTCTTTTCATCAACTGAGAGGAGGTTAAGGGTAAAGCGGTTGAGGTAGAGAAAGAGAAGAGCTCCGATCGTAACGATTATGGTAGGAATGATCGACTTCCACGAGGCGTTCCACAGACCCCCCATCATCCAGAAGGTGATGTCTTGAAGGTCTTTAGTCGGTTCAGCGACGAGCTTAATCACCCCAAGACCACTGGAGAAGAACGCCGAGACGGCGATTCCTGCTAAAACTAAGCGTAACAGCGAACCTCCAAAGCGAAAGCGCTGGGCGAGGAAGTAGGAGAAGATGAGGCCTAAGATGCCAAAGACCATCGCCGAGAGTTGTACAGAAGCAACGCGGCTTTGGCCTAAGACGATCATTAACGCTGCGCCAAACGCTGCTCCTTGGCTTACTCCAAGAAACCCTGGCTCGACGAGGGGGTTTGAGAAAAGGAGCTGAAAGGTAAAGCCGCTTGCACTAAGAACCGCCCCCGCCGCGAGGGCGAGGATGATTCGGGGCAGTCGAACATTGATGAGAATTGTTCGAGCAAGGCGGTCATGGAAAAAGAGGGAGGGGGCGGTGAAGCCCGCCTTAGGGTAGCGCCCGAGAAACAACGAAAGAAGGGCAAAGAGGAGCGTGAGGGCAAAGAGCAGGCGGAGGTGGAGCGTTTGTCGGCGCTTTTGGGCTTGGTAGTCGGTCATTAGTTTGACTCTACCGATGCGTGGTAGTAGCCAACTAACTCATCGAGAACTGCTGAATCAGTGATCGAGTAGAAGTCATGGTAGAAGGAGCGAACTTGTGCTTCTATATCGAGGTCACTAAAGAGCTCAGGATGGAGCGTCTTTGCAAGCCACTGGGCCCCTAAGACCCACGATGCAACGGGTTGGATATAGTTCATGAGATCTGCAGGGCTCGCTAAAACAGCGTGGTTTTTTACTGCAGTAAGGTCACTGTACAGACTAGAGGCGTAGATTGCATCGCGGTATTCACTTGAGGGGCTGTTGTAGCTAATTGTGACGATGTACTCGGGGTTCCACGCCGCGATTTGCTCAAAGCTCACCGTTGACCACCCATTAGCGGCTTTATTGGAGCCTTTCCATACGGGCTTTGCACCTACAAGGTCTACCATCCACGTCTGAAGCCATGAATCGGGGGCGATCTTAAAGGAGTAGGTGTTATCAGTGAGGGTGCCTTGAAGGAGGAGGACCGTTGGCTTTTGATCATCCGCAAGCGAGGAAACTCGTTCTTCAATAATCTTCATGCGATCTTCATAGAGACCAAGGATTTCATTCGCCCGTGCTTCATTGCCAAGGAGCTTTCCAAGCTGAGGTAGTTCAGCTTTCCACTCATCCCACGTCTCGAGGCTCAACGTAAAGTTGGGCACGCTCACTTGGTCAAGGCCTTTGCCGAGGCTCTCAAAGTGTGTTGCCTTAAGGAGAATGAGGTCACTGTTCTTCGTCATCAACTCTTCAACACTGGCGTTTTGGTCAACCCGACCACCAACAGTAATCTTTGGCCACACTAAGGGAAAGAAGTCCCCTAAGCCTTGGTCCGTCTTCGATAAGCCAATTTCAGCACGTTGGGCTTCAGGGAAGAGGAAGAGGGCGTGGGCGGGCATCAACGCTGCTTTGGCAGCGACGAGGATCTTTTCTGGGGCTGAGGTAAGCGAAACGGTTCGGCCGTTTGCATCGGTTGCTTGGTATAACCCAGTAGGTGTTTCAATTGCGGGCATTGCAAAGATAATCGACGTAGTGAGGACGAGGGCGAGAATGAGAGAAAAACGTTTCATGAGACACTCCTTTTAGTTCTTCTACAATACCATTATGTTTTTCAAAAAACAATCGAAATTTTCCATTTTATAATTGACTGTATAATGGGGTGGGGGTAGACTTTTCCCATGGCTATACCCCTCCATCATGAAGTCGCCTCCCTCCTGATTGCTCAGAATCTGCGCAAGGTTGCGTTTACTGGCAGTGGGGGAAAGACTTCGTTAATTCTCGGTGTAAGCCACGTCCTACGTGAAGCGGGGGTCCTCATCACGACGACTACGAAGCTTGCCTCAGTTGATGACGTTGATTATCCCGTTGATGATATCGCCCTTGATCCAGCGACTATTCCCGCCATATCGAAGGGAAAGACGACCCTTTGGGCGAAGCCTGGACAAAAGCTACGCCCGGTTGATCAAGATCTCCTACACACAGTGAGTCAGGGCGCTAACGTTATCCTCATTGAAGCGGATGGGGCGCGCTCACGGGCGCTCACCTTTCATCAGGAGGGTGAGCCCGTCATCCCCACGTGGGTTGATGGGGTTGTCTGCGTCGTTGGTCTTGGGGCTATTGGAAAAGAACTTTCTGAAGAGACGATGCATCGCTATAATCGCTATCGAAGAGAGACCGGATCAAAAGAACGGGCAGTGACGCAAAAGACCCTAGAGACGCTTTTAACTCACCCTGATGGAGTGTTAAAAGGGTGTGCTAACCACACCACGATCGTCGTTTTTACCCAATGTGACGTTGTCGATCAATCGATTAGTGAGGCGGCGATCGCCTTAGCGAAGAAAGAGCGTCGAATATCATATGTCGTAGCTGGCTCAAATAAAGGAGAGCATGAGTAATGAATATATTTCAAGAAGCCGCCCGCCTAAGTGCATCAAATACCCCATTTGCCTTAGTGACGATTACCAAGAGCCTTGGCTCAACTCCCCGAAGTACCGCCCACATGATCGTCTTAGGTGATGGGCGGACAGTCGGAACCGTTGGAGGTGGTATTGCTGAATATACGGTGATCACCCGCGCAACAGAGGCGATTGCTAAAGGGCAAAGCACCCACCTTGATGTCTCCCTCCAAGTCACTGAAGGCCACGCCTGTGGTGGGGCGTTAGAGTTTTATATCGATGTTATCGCCCCAAAACGCCGTCTCCTCCTCTTTGGGGGAGGGCACGTCAATGAACAAATCGCTCGCCTAGCCGGTGGATGTGGCTTTCGCATTGAAGTGATTGAAACGCGAGCAGAGTACGCAACAGCTGAGCGCTTTCCAACTGCAAGTGAGTTCCACGTTGCCCCGAGTGTTGAAGAGGCGATGAAGGATTTGGCGATCGATGAGCAGTGCTCCCTTATTATCGCAACCCATGGCTTAGATAAAGTCGTCTTAGAGGCGGTTGTTCAGAGTAACGCTGCGTACATCGGGATGCTCGGCTCCCGCACGAAGGTGAACGGATATCGGCGATACCTTCGCGATGAACGCGGTATCGACCCAGCAACTCTTAGTTCATTTTACAGTCCCGTTGGTCTTGATATCGGATCAGAGACCCCCGAAGAGATCGCCATCTCCGTCATCGCCGAGTTGATGATGGTTATAAACCACCGCGATGGACAGAGCCTCAGTCGGAAAGCAGAGAACTTAGTAATTGTCCGCGGAGCAGGGGATTTAGCAACTGGGGTGATCACCCGCCTTGCCAAAGCGGGCTATCGCGTCTGCGCCCTTGAAGTTGAACAGCCAACAACGATTCGGCGGACCGTTGCATTCAGTGAAGCAGTTTATGAAAAAGAGATTACGATCGAAGGCATCAGTGGGGTCCTTGCTCACAGTGATAAAGAAGCGAAGACGCTCCTCGATCAAGGAAAGGTCGCCGTTGTTGTCGATCCCGATGGGAAGATGATCCAAAGTCTTCGCCCCGCCGTTGTCGTTGATGCGATCATTGCAAAGAAGAACGTGGGGACCACGAAGGCGATGGCGCCCATGGTCATCGCCCTTGGCCCGGGCTTTGAAGCGGGCATTGACTGTCACTACGTCATTGAAACCCAGCGAGGGCACTACCTTGGAACAATCCTCACTGAAGGATCTGCAAGTCCAAACACTGGATTTCCAGGTATCATCGACGGGGTGGGGAAAGAGCGGGTCATTCACGCTCCACAAGCTGGAGTCTTTGAGCCGGTGAAACACATTGGAGATCTCGTTCAACAAGGCGATATCATTGGCCACATCGATTCTGAAGCGGTTGTTGCTTCAATCGATGGAGTCCTCCGGGGCCTTCTTCATGGTGGGCTTACCGTCCCCGAAGGCTTTAAGATCGCCGATATCGATCCTCGAGGTAAGAGTGAATATTGTTATTCAATCAGTGATAAAGCGCGCGCTTTAGGGGGCTCAGTTTTAGAGCTCATCAGCGCCAGGCAGATTAATTAGGAGCGAATATGAGCGACGTTGCATTAACATCATTTTCAAAGTTTTCAGGCTGTGGAGCAAAGCTGACTCCCGCCCTTTTGGACAAAGCCCTCTGTGGTCTTATCCAACCGCATGATCCTAGAATTCTCAGTGACTTCAATCACGCCGAAGATGCGGGGGTGTATCAAATCAGTGAGGATGTCGCCGTTGTTCAAACAGTCGATTTCTTTCCCCCTGTCTGTGATGATCCCTTCCTCTTTGGGCGAATTGCCGCAGCGAACGCCCTCAGTGATATCTACGCAATGGGTGGCACTCCCATCATGGCAGTGAGTATCGTAGGGTTTCCCGAAGGAATCCTCGATAGCTCCATTCTTAGCCTCATCTTAGAGGGGGCGCTTTCGGCCCTCGCCGAGGGTGGGGCAACACTTGTTGGTGGGCACAGTGTCAAAGACCCCGAATTGAAGTTCGGCCTTTGTGTAAATGGCTTAGTGAACCCGAAGAGCATGTGGTCGAATAATACTGCCCAGGACGGGGATGTGTTGATCCTCACCAAGCCCCTGGGATCAGGAATCCTCCAAAACGCCGTGAAACAGAAGGAGGCAAAAGAGGGGGATGAAGCGCACCTTCTCGATGTGATGGGCTCGCTAAATAAGACGGCAGCTGAAGTTCTGAAGAGTTTTGAAGTTCACGCGTGTACCGATGTGACGGGTTTTGGCTTACTCGGTCACCTCAGTGAGATGAGCATCGATAATCCAAATGGCTTTGAAGTGATCATGGAAGATGTTCCCTTCCTTCAACACGTCAAAGAATACGCAGCGGCGGGGTACATCCCCGGTGGCAGTTACACAAACCGCGAAAGTCGGAAGCACTTCATCACCAACATCGATGAACTCAGTGAGATCCAGCAGCTCCTCCTTTTTGACCCGCAAACCTCCGGTGGCCTTCTTGCTGCTGTACCCGAGGCTCAGAGTGTTGAACTCCTCACTGCCCTCACTGAGGCAAGTCTTACTGCAGCGATCATCGGTCGTGTTTCTTCAACATTTGAAGGGATTCGGGTTCGGTAATCAGAGTAAAGGGAAGGCGCTCTGCCTTGATACCAACACCTCTTTATGGGTACTCTTATGAGTGAGGAGCACAGTAATGGTACAAGACAGTGTTGCACGTCGAATTAAGGCGTTAAAAGAGAGTGCGAAAACTCTCCGAGTGAGTACGAATGAAGTGCGCGTCGCCCTCTTAGGGGCGATTGCTGAAGGCCTGAAGCGCGATTGGCCCGCCATTAAGGAAGCGAATGAAGCGGATATCGCTGAAGCGATCCAAAACAACATCGCCCAGCCGCTGATTAAGCGCCTCCTCTTTGATGAGCAGAAACTCAATGAAGTAATCCTCGGCTTACACCAAGTAGCTGCCCTAGGCGACCCCATTGGCCACGTTCGCCAGCGCCGGCTCTTAGATGATGGACTGCTTTTAGAGCAGATCACCGTTCCGATTGGTGTTATTGGGATGATCTTTGAATCGCGTCCCGATGCCTTAGTGCAAATCGTCGGTCTCTGTATTAAGAGCGGAAATGGCATCATCCTCAAAGGCGGCAGTGAAGCAAAACGTACCAACCTCGCCCTCGTTGAATCGATTAAGAAAAGCAGTGAACATTCCCCAATTGGCAGTGCATACGTGGCGATTTTAGAGAGTCACAGTGACGTTGCCCAGATGCTTCAGATGAATGATGATATCGACCTCCTCATTCCCCGTGGCTCCAATGAGTTTGTTACCTACGTGATGGCGAACACCTCAATTCCTGTTCTTGGCCACAGCGATGGAATTTGTCACCTCTACATCGATAAGAGCGCTGACTTAGAAAAAGCTCTTCCGATCATCATCGATGCAAAGACTCAATACCCGGCAGCGTGTAATACGATTGAGACGCTCTTAATTCACCGCTCTTTAGCGCCCTCCTTCCTGCTGAAAGTAGCAACCGCACTGAAGGATAGTGGTGTTACAATTCACGGCGACCAAGCCGTTCAATCAGTGTTTGAGTGTATCCCCATTGAAGAAGGCGACTACTCCAACGAGTACCTCGCCCTTGAATTAAACATTAAGGTTGTTGATTCCTTAGAAGAGGCGATTGAGCACATTGAAACATTTGGATCACATCACAGTGATGGAATTGTCAGTGAAGATGAGACAGCGATTCAAACGTTCTTTAGAAACGTTGACTCGGCTGACCTCTTTGCAAACTGCTCAACGCGCTTTGCCGATGGCTTCCGCTTTGGCTTCGGTGCTGAAGTGGGAATCTCAACAACAAAAATCCACGCCCGAGGTCCCGTTGGCCTCGATGGCTTGATGTCTACGAAGTACTTAGTCAACGGCAGCGGGCACATTGTAGCGGCCTACAGTGGAGCCGATGCGAAACACTACCTCCACACTGAATTGAGTACCGATGGTCCTTCCTTACTCGAAGGGGGAAGGGAGTGAAACGGGATTTTTCTCAAACCAAGCGGATCGTTGTAAAAGTCGGAACCAACCTCCTCTCCACCAGCGGAGGGATCGATGAGGCGTGTATTGATTCAATCGCTGCACAAATTGCAACGCTGATGGAGAAGGGCTACCAAGTCCTCCTCGTCTCCTCCGGGGCAATTGGGATGGGGGCGAAAGAGCTCCGTCTTAAAGGACCGGTGAAACAAACCGCCCTCCGCCAAGCGTGCGCTTCGATTGGGAACCCACTCTTGATGAGCTCGTACCGGCGTGCGTTTAAGAATCACAACCTCATTTGCTCCCAGATTCTCCTCACTCGCTTAGATGTAAATAACCGCCGCACCTACGTGAACCTTCGGAACAGTGTTTCAACCCTCTTAGAGTTAGGGGTTGTCCCCATCTTTAATGAGAACGACGTTGTTTCAATCGACTCCCTCGGTTCTGCCTTTGGAGATAACGA
>JBBADN010000016.1:0-14491 GCA_041656455.1 Sphaerochaeta sp.
CCAATGTCACAAATGACCCTTAAGGGCGGAGTCGAGCGATATCTGCGCAATTTCGTCGATCCCCACCTTACGGTGGTAAATGAAGGCTAAGTAAGCCTCCCATTCCAAACAAACGTTTCACGTGAAACATCGTGGAACGTTTTTTTATGTCCAACGGGTAGAATGTTTCACGTGAAACATTCCAAATACATTCAATTATTCTTCTAAAATCCAACAAACCTCTTCAAAGAGCGATAATCTACCCTAAAACCTAAACAATCGTTACCCAAACCACCCTATTATATTGTACACCATTTAGTTTTGTGATATAGTAGCCACAGTAACCGAAGCGGGTAGGTACTGGATACCAATGTTTCACGTGAAACATTGGTCTGGGAGAATACACTGGGTATTCGAATATTCGTAACGTTTACGAATAGAGATTGTTTCTCTTATATAACGGATCTTCACCAGGGTGTGGTGATGGATATAGCGAGAAGGGGAGCGTAACGCGTGAATTATCGGTGGGAGATGCCATACACCTATACTCAAAGAAGCAGCATTGATCCTTTCGAGGATAGCTCCGTTGTGGTTTTGCTTGGTCCATGTTCAGAATTTCCCCGATCCCTCAAAACCTGCGTTTAAACGCGCCATTTGCATGTTTTACGGCAAGTTTCTGTTTATAGAAACAGATATGCTTAGGCAAGCTCCTTTTATGCAGCGTCTAAATATCGCTATTAGCTATGTACTCTAACACCCTCAATTCTTCTCTTTCCTGAACTCATCTATATCCCTAATGCTCAATGAAATGAGCGAAAGAAAGGCGCCATCCTATTATGGACAGCGCCTGATTACTCATTACTTGTAGGGTAGTGCTACTCTTCGCTTTGGGCCTCATCGGCTTCAACGATGCTCTCTTGATCCTCGGGGATCTCGACTTCAGCATCATCATCTCGATCGGTCGAAGCGATGGCAACGATCATATCACCCTCGAACTTCATTCGAACAATCCTCACTCCAGCCGCTGCTCGGCCTTGGATGGAGATCGTATCAACATGAATACGGAGGGTTTGACCTTGAAGGGTGACACAGACGATGTCTTCAGAGTCACTGACACCAAGAACACCGACGATTTCATCCTTCTTTCTTAAGCGTTGGATGATTTGACCTTGGGTTCCTCGGTTATGGGCGGTAAAGGCGTCAAACTCAACGCGCTTGCCTTGGCCTTTGGCGGTGATAACGAGGATGTGCTTGCCCTCCTCGACCTTCACCATCCCAGCGAGCTGGTCTTTGCCTAAGAGCCGAATACCTCGGACTCCTCGGGTTGCTCGACCCATTGAGCGGACTTGGTCCGCCTCAAAGCGGAGGCCTTTACCAGACTTGGTGACAAACATCACCTCATCACCATCTTCAACAAGTTCACAGGAGAGGAGCTCATCGCCCTCATCAAGGACGATCGCCCAAATACCTCGAGCTCGGGCGTTTACGAAGTTCTGCAATGAAACTTTCTTCGTAACCCCGTAGAGAGTTGCCATCATCAAGTACTGCTCGTCGGTAAACTCCTTAAAGCAGATGATGGAGGTAACCTTCTCTTCGGTTTCAATTTGGATGAAGTTCTTGATCGAAACACCCTTGGCGTACTTACCCGCCTCGGGAATATCGAAGACCTTCGTGTAGTACGCCTTCCCGCGGTTGGTGACGAACATCACATAGTCGTGGGTTGAGGCAACAAACATGTGATCAACAAAGTCTCCATCTTGAAGTTTGGCACTGCGTACGCCCATTCCGGCACGCCCGCGTGCTTCGTACTCTTCAGTAGGTACGCGCTTAGCAAAACCCTTGTTGGAGATCAGGACAACGACGTCCTCTTCCTTGATGAAGTCAGCCATTGTTGCTTGGCCAAGTTCCTCGATGGTGATCTCGGTTCGCCGCTTGTCCTTTGGGGCAAGCGTCTGGGGAAGGGCGTTAATCTCGCCTTGAACAACTCCCATGAGCTTGCCTTCGTCGGCTAAGAGCTCCTGGTAGTAGGCGATCTTCGTCTCAAGATCGGCGAGTTCTTCAAGAATCTTGGAAGACTCGAGGTGGCTGAGGCGCCCGAGGCGCATATCGATGATCGCCTGAGCTTGAACCTCATCAAGACCAAAGGTGGCGATGAGCCGCTGGGATGCGATGCTGTTATCGGCAGAGTCTTTAATGATCTGGATAACTTCATCGATGTTCTCTAGACCAATCTTTAACCCCTTAAGGATGTGCGCCCGCTCTTGAGCTTTACGAAGGTCGTACTGCGTCCTTCGCGTTACGACATCTTTGCGGTGCTCAACGTAGTAGTAGAGCATATCCTTTAAGCCAAGGAGCTGTGGCCGCCCATTCACTAAGGCGAGGTTATTGACGTTGAAGTTCGATTGAAGCGCGGTACGCTGGAAGAGCTGGTTGAGAACAACCATCACCTCCGCCCCCATCTTCAATTCAATAACGATTCTAATTCCATTACGGTCCGATTCATCACGAATCGTACTAATCATGGGAATTGCTCCATCCTTACGGAGATCGTCGATCTTCTTAACGAGGTCTGCTTTGTTTACCTGGTAGGGGATTTCAGTGAAAACAATCACGTCTGAACCGCGGGCAGTCTCTTCTATTTCATACTTTCCGCGGACAACGATTCGCCCCCGACCCGTCGAAAACGCATCGTGAACCCCTCTCATCCCGCAAATTACCCCTCCTGAGGGGAAGTCGGGGCCCTTAATGTGCTCCATGAGCTCAATGAGGGAGATCTCAGGGTTTTCAATTAAGGCGTTCGCTGCATCACAAATCTCTTGGAGGTTGTGCGGGGCCATATTCGTTGCCATTCCGACGGCAATTCCACTTGATCCATTGGCGAGGAGGAAGGGGAAGGAGCCCGGAAGGACCGTCGGCTCAGTCATTGAGTCGTCGTAGTTTGGCCCGAAGTCAACGGTTTCCTTTTGGATATCGCTGAGCATCTCTTCGCCAATTCGGCTCATCTTCGCCTCGGTGTACCGCATCGCTGCTGCCGGGTCTCCGTCGATGGAACCGAAGTTCCCTTGGGGGTTTACCACTGGGTAGCGCAGCGAGAAGTCCTGGGCGAGCCGAACGAGAGCGTCGTAGACCGAACCATCACCGTGGGGGTGGTACTTACCTAAGACGTCTCCAACGATACGGGCGCTCTTCTTAAATGATGAGTTTGCCCTCAGGCCCATCTCATACATATCAAAGAGAATTCGTCGGTGAACGGGTTTTAAGCCATCGCGCACGTCGGGCAATGCCCGGCTGACGATAACGCTCATCGCGTAGTTAAGGTAGCTCGTGCGCATCTCTTTCGCTACATCAACTTTAATCGTCCTATTTTCAATCGTATCCACAATTCTATCCTTGCTTACACATCAAGATTGGAGACGTACACCGCATTTGCATCGATGAACGCCCGTCGGGGTTCGACTTCTTCACCCATGAGCATCGAGAAGACTCGATCCGCTTCCTCAGCATCCCCGAGGGTCACTTGGCTGATGAGGCGGGTATCGGGATTCATCGTTGTCTCCCAAAGCTGCTCCGGATTCATCTCTCCAAGACCCTTATAGCGCTGAATTGCTGCCTTCGCTGCGTCGGTGCCCGCTGCCTCGAGGATTTCAGCGCGGGCTTCCTCGTCGTACGCGTAGGAGACGTTTTTGCCGATTGTAATCTTATACAGTGGCGGCATTGCAAAGTAGACGTACCCCGCTTCGATCAACGGGCGCATATAGCGGAAGAAGAAGGTCAATAGGAGGGTTCGAATGTGCGAGCCGTCGACGTCAGCGTCCGCCATGATGATGACTTTATGGTAGCGCGCCTTTTCAATATCAAAGGTCACGTCGCTATCAATCTCTTCATCCTTGCCGGTGTTGTTGTATCGGGTTAAGCCCGCTCCGATCGTTGAAATGACTGGCTGAAGCTTATCATTTCCAAGAACTCGGTACTCCTGGGCTTTCTCAACGTTGAGCATCTTACCCCAGAGGGGGAGGATCGCTTGGAAGCGGCGGTCGCGGCCTTGTTTCGCCGAGCCGCCAGCTGAGTCACCCTCAACGATGAAGACTTCGCACTTAGCGGGATCTTTTTCGGAGCAGTCAGCGAGCTTACCAGGTAGACCACCGCCTTCGCTCTTCTTGCGGATTTGCTCGCGCGCCTTACGCGCAGCGATTCGGCCTAATGCGGCGTTGATAATCTTCTCTAAGATTAACTCAGCGTGGGCGGGGAACTCATCGAAGTAGTTTCCAAGCTTCTCATAGACGAGGGAGAAAACAACGCCGGTGACGGCGCTATTGCCTAACTTCATCTTCGTCTGCCCTTCAAACTGCGGTTCGGGAATCTTAATAGAGACGATCGCAGTGAGACCTTCAGAGATATCACTTGGTTCTAAGCGTTCTTCATACCGCTTTAAAAGCTTTTGGTTCTTCTGCAGCTGGGCGTTAATGACCCGCGAGAGGCCTGTTCTAAAGCCGGTAAGGTGCGTCCCACCCTCTTTAGTGTTGATATTATTCACAAAGGTAAGGATCTTCTCATCGTACTTATCGTTGTACTGCAGGCCAATTTCAACTTTAATCTGATCGCGCTCCCCCTCAATAGAAATTGGGGTTTCTCCAAGGGTTCGCTTATATTCGTTTAGGTAGCTAACAAACTCAACGATGCCCCCATCAGAGCGGAAGGTCTGTTCTTTAGCCTCTTCACCGCGGGTATCGGCTATCGTTATCTGAACTCCCTTGTTTAAGAAGGAGAGTTCGCGAAAGCGGTTAATGAGGGTTTCGTAGCTAAATGAGTTCTCTTCTAAGATCGTGTAGTCGGGGGAGAAGACGACCTTCGTTCCCGTCTTATCGGTTGAGCCGATTCGCTCAACTTCACTGGTGGGGTTTCCCTGACTATAGTACTGGCGGTAGACTCCTCCGTCGCGCTGGACGGTAACTTCCATCCACACACTGAGGGCGTTAACACATGAAACACCGACGCCGTGAAGGCCGCCACTGACTTTGTAGGAGTTCTTATCGAACTTTCCACCAGCGTGGAGCTGCGTCATCGCGATCTCTAAGGAGGATCGTTTTTCAATCGGGTGGATCTCTACTGGGATTCCCCGTCCATCATCTTCAACGGTGCACAACTCGCGCCCTTCTTCATCGCGACTGAGCGTAATGAAAATCGCATCACAGTAGCCCGCCATCGCTTCGTCTATTGAGTTATCCACAACCTCATAGACGAGGTGATGGAGCCCATCGATCCCCGTTGAACCAATATACATTCCTGGCCGCTTGCGGACCGCCTCAAGGCCTTTTAGGACTTGAATTGAGGAGGCTGAATAATCCTTTGAATGATCTTCATTCACGGCCGCAAAACCCTCAGCCTTCCCTTCGGAAAAACTCCCATCGTTCATTCGTATATCCTTATGTGTTAATAAAAAATTCCATTAATCCTATCTGACAAATTATACCAGAAACACAAAAGTGTTGCAAGCGACGACGCCGCTTTTCGATAAAATATATATTCTTTACTAGCAATGAGTTACTCCCTTTCTTATTGAATACTTGCACCGCGTCTCGCCCAACGGTAGAATAGGGAGTATGAGCGAAGTACAAACCTCCTATTATGAGTTCTGGGTAGAGACAGTTAAACGCGCTAAAGAAACCCTGCCGAGTCAAGAATACTCAACGTGGTTTAGCCGAATTTCCTACATTTCTTCAAAGAAAGGCGTCGTTACACTCGCCGGTGGCAGCCAGTTCATTCTCGATACCGTCATCGACCGATTTCGGGATATGATCGCCAATACCTTAAGTGAATTAACCGGTGAAGAGATCTCAGTGGAGTTCATCATCTCCGATAAAGGCCAGAACCAAGAAGCGCACACCGAAGATAATGGGCACGAAGAGCAACGCACCATAAAGAAGCAGAATGATTTAAGTAAGAAGATCGCCCGGCGGAAGGAGGAGGCAAATTTAAACCCCACCTACGACTTTGAATCCTTCGTTCTCGGCGATAACTCCGCCTTCGCGTATAATGCGAGCTTAGCGATCGCAAAGAACCCAGGCTCGTCGTATAACCCGTGTTTAATCTACGGCGACGTTGGACTGGGTAAGACCCACCTCTTAAGCTCAATAGGAAATTACATCCTCACTCAAAACCCCGAACTGAAAGTCGTCTACGTCACCGCTGAAATGTTTACCAATGAGTTTATCGAGTCACTCACCACAAAATCCCCCCAGCAGTTTAAGAACAAGTACCGCAAAGTCGATGTTCTTTTAATTGATGACATTCACTTCCTTCAGAATAAAGCCTCAACGCAAGAAGAACTCTTTCACACCTTCAATAACCTCTACGAGGCGAAGAAGCAAATGGTCTTCACCTGTGACCGACCGATCAGCCAACTGAAAGATATTACCGACCGTCTCTCCTCCCGATTTGAACGCGGTCTTAACGTCGACCTCCAACCACCAAACTACGAAACGAGGGTCGCTATCCTTAAGAAGAAGCTTCAAGAGCATAAATCAAGCCTCTCCGAGGAGATCGTTAACTACATCGCCTTTAATGTTGTTACTAACGTCCGAGACCTTGAATCTTCACTGACGAAGCTCGTTGCCTACATGGACTTAATCGGTGAAGAGCTCACCTTTGAAAAGGCGAAGCAGCTCTTAGGCGTGCTTCCGGCGATGGGCAATATCGCCCGTGACTCCCTCTCCATCGCTGATATCATCAAGACCGTTGGGGAGTACTTCAACGTCACCGCCTTTGAGATTAAAGGCAAGAAGAAGAATAAGAGCCTTGTCCAACCGCGACAAATTGCAATGTACCTCGCCCGACAGATCACCGACTTCTCCACCACTGAAATTGGAACGGAGTTTGGTGGGCGCGACCACACAACGGTGATGTACGCAAACAACCGCGTCGATTCATTGATGAAAAGTGATGAAGCGTACGCAGCAACGGTGAACAAACTTAAGCGTGAATTGACCTCTTCCTAGGGTGTATACCTTTGGGATAACCCCTTACCAAGTTGTGGATAACTTTTTTTTCTTGGGGATGGCTGTTAATACGCTGTGGATACAATGGGGAGTTCTTTTAAAGCTATCCACAAGCTAGAAAAAAATAATCAGTTCTTTTACAATGAATTGACTGAGTTATCCACAGTTTTTGTGCTATTATTACTATTATTACTAAAAGTATTAATTAATTAGGAGTAGTAAGATGAAGTTCATCTCAACCAAAGAAGCAATCCTCTCCGAAATCGTATACACGATGGATTTCACCACCCAAAAGAACAATCTCGCTATAACGAGCAACGTCTATCTTCACGCTACGGGTAGTCAGTTACTTATTAAAGCTACCGATAGCAAAGTTGGATTTTCAACAACTGTTACGGTTGACGTCCAGGAGGAAGGAAAAGCCCTCGTCCTCCAAGAGAAGCTTTTAGAGATTCTTCGACTTCTTCCCGATGGTGATATTCAATTCTCCACCAGTGATGGGTATTTTAAGATTGTTCCCATCGGCCAAGGAATTGATTTTAAGATTCGCATGATTGAAGCAACGCAATTTCCGACGCTTGAAACGATCGAAGATGATACATTCTTCACCCTCCCTCAAAGCTCATTTGTTGAAATGAGTGACCAAGTTGTCTTTGCCGTCAGTGATGATACCTCCCGCTTCTTTCTCTGTGGAATTTACATTGAGCGTAGCGAAGGGGGCCTGACAATGGTTGCCACCGATGGGCGGCGCCTTTCAATCGTTGAGCGAGTCTTTGAAGAGAGCCTGCCAACGTTTGCCCCGATCATCGTTTTACCGAAGTTCTTCCACATTCTTAAAAAGATTGGAACAGGGGAAGGAATGGTTGAGCTGGCGATTACCGAATCAATTCTCTTTGCAAAGATTGGAGAGCGAACGTTCTATATCAACTTAATTCGCGAACAGTATCCCAACTTCCGTCGTGTTATTCCTGAAAGTCAGAGCTACCAGTGCACGATGAAGATTCAAGACATGGAAAATGCGCTGCGTCGCGTCTCGCTCTTAATCGAATCCAAAGCAAAGCGCCTTTTCTTGGATATCAGTGAAGGGGGAGTCCTCTTAACGAGTGATGTCAGCGAAAGTGGGGAAGCGAAAGAGATCGTTCCGTGTCAGTATGAAGGCCCTGATTGCAAAATCTCTTTAAACTACACGTACCTGCTTACTCCGCTTAAGGCGATGGATGGCGAGTACTTCTCGATTAACTTCACTGAGGCAACTCGATCATTGACGGTAAAGCCAGAGAGTGGGCGAGATTACATGCACATCATCATGCCGATGCAGCTTAATGCGTAATGCGCTTTTGTACGATTAAAAGTTATCAATTTAGAAACCTCCAAGAAGAACCCTTAGAAGTGAACGCTTCTAAGGTTCTCCTTATTGGGCCCAACGGCCAAGGAAAGACCAACCTCTTAGAGGCTATTTATACCCTCTGCTACGGGTCGAGCTTTCGAACAAGCCAAATCAAAGAGCTCGCCACCTTTGGATCAAAAGAGTTTCGAGTGGAGGGTACGTACTGCGATGAGCGCGAACTTCAGCACACCCTCACAATCACGTTCAAGGATAATAAGCGTATCATCACCCTCGATGGGAACACCGTCCGTGATCGAAAGGAGTTGATCTACAACATCCCCACTATCGTCTTCAGTCACGATGATATTCTCTTCATCAAAGGCGAACCTGAGGCACGGCGAAGATTCTTCGATCAAACGATGAGTATGTACAACCCCCTCTTCTTTGACGATCACCGTCGCTACCGCCAAGTACTCCGTCAGCGGAACAAGGCGATTAAAGAGAGTCAGTACAAGTTACTACCGATCTACGATCAGCAGCTCGCCCACTACGGAATCGCCATCCAAAAAGAACGGGTTCGCTCGGTCTACGAGTTTCTTCAAATCTTTCCCGAGACGTACCAAATCGTTTCTCAAAGTGACCTCATCCTCGATATCGAGTATAAACCCTCGTGGGATGAGTGTGCTACCGAAGAAGAAGTGGTTCGCTACTTAGAAGCACACCGCAGTCGGGATATCAAACTTCAAACAACCACCAGCGGCATTCACCGCGATCAATTCATCATCAAAGCGGATGAGTGCCCCTTCGCCCTCAGTGGCTCAACGGGCCAACTTCGCCTCGCTTCCTTGGCGCTGCGAGTTGCCCAAATGGCGTACTTTACGAAGAAAACTGGCAAAGATGTGATCATCCTTGTCGATGATGTGCTCTTAGAGTTGGATATTCCCAAGCGCGAGCGCTTTTTACAGACCCTCAGTGGCTACAGCCAGGCATTCTTCACCTTCCTCCCCGAGGAGCGCTACATCGAGGGCTTTGATGAGAATGATGTATGCGTGTACACTGTGAAGGAAGGAGCGTTTACTCGTGACTCGTGATAAGAAACCACGCTTGAGCAAAAGCGAAGATCCCCTCGCCGTAAAGGATGTCTTAGATGTCGTGTTGAAGAACTTGAAGATCGACATCACTGAAGAGCGCTTTCAGCTAAACAGCGCGTGGGCGGAGATCGCTGGAACGGACATCGCCCTCCACGTACGGGTTGTCGATATTCACCATAAAAGCTTGGTCTTACGCGCTGACCACCCTTCGTGGGCAAACGTTGTAATGTTGAAGAAAAAGCAGTTGATTAAGGCGGTTCAAAACCGCTATCCTACTCTGGGGATAACGACGTTGCACATCCTTGGCGCTTGACGCAAAAGAGTGCACTCGATATACTGCACCACTCGGAGGAGTGTCCTCCCTACTACTGAATTAATCCGCGTTAAGCGATGTAAATTGGAGATTTCCCATGAGTTACAAAGGAAAGAGAACCTACCAGCCCAGTCGGGTGAAGCGAAACAGAAAGTTCGGGTTCCGTGCTCGTATGGCTACCAAGGGTGGACGCCTCGTCCTTGCCCGCCGCCGGGCGAAGGGTCGCCACAAGCTTTCTGTCGCAGATGAGAAAAAGCCTTTCTAAGAGTGAAATTGTAAAACGTAGGTCGGAGATCGATCGAATCTTTAAGACCGGCAAGAAGATACCAAGCCGGGGAATGAACTTGATTGTGGCAACGAACACCCTTTCCTATAGTCGGATTGTGGTTATTCCTACCCGGGGCTACGGCTCATCGGTGAGACGCAACAAGATTCGGCGCCAGATCAAAGAGATTTGGCGTACTGAAAAAGAACGACTGCTTCCCGGCTACGATTTTGCATTTGTCGTATATCCAGGAAGTGATGTAGACCATGCTCTTCAAAGGCAACACGTTCTCAATCTCTGCCATCAAGCTGGGGTGATTGCCACACCCTGAGTTTGATTTGTCTACCTATTCCTGAACACACCTTCTTCCGATTGCAGGAGTAGTTATGGACCGAAACACCATATTAGCGATAGTTCTCAGTGTGCTTGTCATTACGGTGGGGATGACGATTCAATCGACGTTTTTTGCCCCACCACCGATGGAAGAAGTCACTCAAGAAGTCGTAAACGTTGAGGATGTCTATCTTCAACCTGAAGCGTACAGCAAGCTACCGAGTAACTTGGCGTGGGGAACCGACCTTCCCGGCTCACTCATAGCTACAAAGAGTGCTGGCAGTACTCCGTTTACCTATGAGACGGATATTTTCCTCATCACCTTTGATCCTAACGGCGGTTCAATTAGCTCCTTTAGATTAAAGAACCACTTAGATAGTGGCGAGCCTGTTGAGCTGCTCTTCGGCGATGAGAATGCGAACAACGCCTTCCTTCTGTACGCCGGTAATGATCGCAGTCGCCCGATCGACGCCCCCTTTGAATATGAAATTCGCGATAACCAAGTAATCTTTACTCAAGAGTTCGTCCTCAAAGGGGAGGACGCTCCCTTTACCCTTACCAAGACCTTCACCTTTGGAAAGAGTGAGTACCTCTTCCAACTCGATGTTGAGCTGCAAAACAGTGAAAACAAAGCGATTCCTCTCGCCTTTGATAACACCGCGTACACGATCGGCTTTGAGCCGCAGATCGGCCCGTCGTTCACTTCAATTGATAACCGCTACTCCTATCGCCGCTTCTACATCAAGGAAGATGGGGCGAAGAAGAAAACAACATTGACGATTAAGAATGGAATCTACACCACCGAAAAGCCCCTCTCCTGGGTTGCCCTCACCGGTAAGTACTTCTCGATGATCGCGATTCCCGATGCAACGAACTACAAAGTTACCCTAACCGAAGACTCGAATACGAACATTCCGCTTGAGTCGAAGATGTTCCTAAGCCGCCCAGCGATTCGCTCCGCCCACCAAGTGGATACGTATCGCTTCTACATCGGCCCTCAGCTTAAAGCGGACATGATTCCCTACAACGACCGAGCAAGTAACAGCTTCGGCCTTTCCAACCTCTTCTTAGAGGATGCCCTCGACGCCTCCTCGTGGCTTGGCTGGCTTGAGACGTTCTTGAAGGTCGTCCTTAACTTCCTCTATAAGATTATTCCTAACTACGGTGTTGGCATTATCATTCTTACCTTCCTCCTTAAATTGGTCCTTCACCCGATCACAAAGAAAGGAATGGAATCAACAGCGAAGATGAGCGCCCTTGGTCCTCAGATGGAGGAGATTAAAGCGCGCTACCCCGATAACCCCACGAAGCAAAATGAAGAGATGGCGGAGCTCTACAAGCGGGAGAAGATCAACCCAATGGGTGGATGTCTGCCGATGCTCCTCCAATTCCCCATCCTTATCGCCTTCTACGGCTTGCTCAATAAACACTTTGAGCTCCGTGGTGCGATGTTTATCCCGGGGTGGATCCCCGACCTCTCCATTCCCGAGACGGTGGCGACCCTGCCCTTTAATATTCCCTTCTTAGGAAATGAGATTCACTTACTGCCGATTTTCTACACGGTGAGTATGATCTTCTCGATGAAGATCACCCAAAGCTCCTCCGGTGCAGCGGGCGGGCAGCAGGGAATGATGAAGATGATGACGTACGGTATGCCGATCATGTTCTTCTTTGTTCTCTACAGCGCACCCTCTGGCTTAATTCTTTACTGGTCGGTGATGAACGCAATCTCAATCGTTCAGCAGATCTACACCAATAAGAAGAAGCAGAAGGAAGAAGCTGCGCCAAAGGTTGTTCAATTTCAACCGAAGGCGAAGAAGAAATAAAAGATTAAGACCATAGAGGTACTGTTATGATACGAGAGTTCGAAGGACGAACAGAGCAGGAAGCGATCGCTAAAGCGATTGAGGAACTGCACATTGAGCGGGAAGATTTCGATGTTGAAATCGTAGAACCAGCCCGCAAAGGGCTGTTCAAAAAGAACAGCGTGAAAATTAGAATTCACTTTGACGATGGAATGGATAGCGACGAAGAAACGAATGAAGAGGGTGAGGAGCTTGCCGAGCCATTTGACAGCGAGTTAGAAGACAAAGTTCTTACCTTTGTTGCCACCGTTCTTGAGAAGATGGGGTACGCTGGAAACGTCGCCATCGCCTTCCGCAAAGAGCGGAAGATAGGCCTAAGAATCGACAGCGAAAACTCCAACATCATCATTGGCCGAAAGGGAAAGAACCTCGACGCACTTCAGCTGCTCACCAACGTCTTTGTTGGTCAGCACAACCCCGATGTAAAAGTCATCGTTGATAGTGAAAACTACCGAATCCGCCACGAAGAGCAATTAATCCGCCTCGCCTTCCGCACCGCTGAGCAAGTTACCCGCTCCGGGCGCAGTCGCCTCCTCGAGCCGATGAACCCGTACGAACGACGCTTAGTCCACACCGCCTTAAATGATTTTGGCGGGGTTGAGACCAAGAGCGAAGGCGACGGGCTCTACAAGCAAGTGCGCATTATCGCAACGCACTAAAACCAACGGCCACCTCCTAATCAGAAGGTGGCTCTTTTTTAATCATCTTGACAGAGTTATTGATGAACTCTACTATGCCTAGCGTACCGTATGGTACAAAACACTAGATATTGCGTGTATAGGAAAAGGGAAGTTGGGTGTAACGCCCACGCGGTCCCGCCGCTGTGATGGGGAGTCCTTGGAGTAGAACCACTGGAGAAATCCGGGAAGGGTCCAAGGGTGATGAACCTAAGCCAGAAGACCTTGCCTATATGACCACGCTGCCACGGAGTATGGCAGGAGCGTGAGACCAAATAGGGTCTTTCTCTCGTTGCCGCTTCAGGTAAGGAGAGTCCATGATTACCATTATCAAACGTGATGGGCGAACAGTCTTCTGCGAGGCACAGAAGATTACAAATGCTATCTCTAAGGCTGCCCACGCCGCTAGAGAGCTCGTCGATTCTGTTGCCTTAACTGATCAAGTCCTTGGGCACGTCAGCAACCACATGAGTGTTGAGGAAATCCAGGATCTTGTTGAAGAGACCCTCATCAAGGCGAACCACCCCAAAAGTGCCAAAGCGTACATCCTCTACCGTCAAAAGCGCCAAGAGATCCGTGAAGGCAAGGCGTTGATTAACGCAACGCAAAACCTCTTCGACTCGTACTTAGAGGATAAGACGTGGCAAATCAAAGAGAACGCCAACACCCGTAAATCCGTTAATGGGATGAACAACTTCATCCGTGAGCGATTAACGGAGAGCTACTGGCTTAATGATATCTACCCACCTGAAATTAAAAACGCCCACCAAGAGGGAAGTCTCCACCTTCACGACCTTGGCTTCTTTGGCCCGTACTGCTGTGGGTGGGACCTTCGCCAGCTCCTTACCCTGGGTTTTGGTGGAGTAGAAGGCAAAGTCTCCTCCAAGCCTGCGAAGCACCTACGCTCCTTCTTAGGGCAAATCGTTAATGCTACGTTTACCCTCCAAGGTGAGTGCGCTGGAGCGCAAGCGTGGTCGTCGTTTGATACGTACTGCGCCCCTTTTGTTCGGAGGGACAAGCTCGGCTTTACTGAAGTGAAGCAGGCGTTGCAGGAGTTTATCTTCAACCTCAACGTTCCCACTCGAGTGGGCTTTCAATGCCCGTTCTCCAACCTTACCTTCGATATCACTCCACCGAAGAGCCTCTGTGATCAGCCGGTGATCATCGGCGGAGAGCTTCAGAAAGAGACGTACGGTGAATTCCAAGAGGAGATGGATCTCATTAATAAAGCGTTTTGTAGTGTGATGGAGGAGGGGGACGCCTCTTCACGGGTCTTCACCTTTCCAATTCCCACCTACAACGTTACCAAGGATTTTCCTTGGGAGCGCGAAAGCGTTGATGCAATCTTCTCGATGACGGCGAAGTACGGTATTCCCTACTTCTCCAACTACGTAAACAGTGACCTCAGCCCGGAGGATGCCCTTTCGATGTGCTGTCGCCTCCGTCTTGATACGAGTGAACTCCGTAAGCGCGGCGGTGGCCTTTTTGGCTCCAACCCCCTCACTGGTTCGATCGGGGTAGTGACGATTAACCTCAGTCGCCTCGCCTATGAAAGTACGAGTGAAGAAGAGTTTCAAGAAAAGATCCTTTTAAGCGCCCGCTTAGCAAAAGAAAGTTTGGCAATCAAGCGAAAGATTATTGAAGGG
>JBBADN010000017.1:0-13096 GCA_041656455.1 Sphaerochaeta sp.
TTTTCTAAGGGAAGCTCAATATCAAAGCTTGGAAGGGCGAGGATTACTGCCCCAAGAAATGTCCCAATCGCAGCAATAATCACCCCGCGTCTTTTTTTTACACCCGCTTTCTGTTTCATACCCTCTTATCCTATCAAATCTTATGCAACAGGCAAAGTATTCGACTCCGATCTAAGAACGGAACATCCAGTTCGATGAGCTGGGCTTCCCACTGCGTCTTTAGTCGATTCGCTACATCCTCAAGCTCCTCTTCCACGCTCGTCCTCAGCGCTTTATACGCCACCACTACCCCGCCATCACTCACCAGGGGGGCAACGGAATCGAGGATTTCAGCAAGGGGGCGAAACGCCCGAAAGGTGATCACATCAAAGCGCTCCTTCACCTCTTTGATGTCGCGGTCAATGATCTTCACTCGATCAACAAGGCCAACACTTGCTACGGCGGTTCGAAGAAAGTCCACCCTTCGGCCCATTCGCTCAATGAGGGTAACAGGTAGCCCTTCTAAGGCAATCGCTAAGGGAATGCCGGGTAAGCCCGCCCCTGAGCCTACATCAGCGAGGGTTGGAGAAGGATACTTCGCCAATACCTCATCGATAACTCGTACTCCCGCCAAGGAGTCGAAGATGTGGTTAATAATGAGCTCATCCCCACTCGCTCCAACGAGCTTATAGATTGGATTAAAGAGTTCTATTTCGGCGATGTAGCGCTTTAGCTGCTCAACTTGAGGAGCGCTAACATCGAGTCCTAATCGGGTAAGCCCTTGAAAAAGGAGGTCGTCGTACTTACCCATGGGCCGGTCTCTTTTGGAGGTGAACGACGAGGATAGCCGTATCACTGGAGCGAAGTCCACTGATTCGCGTCGCCTGGCCAACGTTCATCGGCCGAATCTTCTTAAGCTTCTGGCGCGCTTCGGTAGAAAGGCCTTCGAGGTGGTCGTAATCAAGGTCAGCGGGAATCGCCATCGTCTCAAAGCGTTCAAAGCGGTTAATCTGCCGCTCTTGGCGCTGGATGTACCCGGCGTACTTCACATCAAGCTCCACCTCATAGCGAATCGAGGAAGGGTAGCTCCTCAGTTCTTCAATCGACTCACTAAGAAGTTCAATCGTTACCTCTGGCATCTTAAGGGCATCGAAGGCGCTCTTCTCAGCGTGGCGATTTCTCCGTAAGAGATCTTTCACACTCTCGATGCGCCCAACCTTCTCTTTCAGGCGCTGAAGGTTCTCCTCTCTTTGAAGTCCGACGTCGTACCCTTTTTGGGTAAGGCGCTGATCGGCGTTATCGTGGCGGAGGTTTAAGCGGTACTCTGCCCGGCTGGTGAACATCCGATACGGCTCCTCTGTTCCAAGGGTAACAAGATCATCGATCAGAACCCCGGTGTACGCTTCATTACGCCCAAGGATTAACGGTTTCTCCCCTTTGAGCTTTTGGGCGGCGTTAATGCCAGCGATGAGGCCTTGGCACGCCGCTTCTTCATACCCACTGGTGCCGTTGGTTTGTCCAGCGATGAAGAGGTTTTCTAAGATTTTACTCTCTAAGGAGAGCAGCAGAGCTTGAGGATCGATGTAATCGTACTCAACGGCGTAGCCGGGGCGCATGATCTGGGCTTCTTCAAGGCCTTCGATCGTGTGGATGAACGCCTGCTGAACATCCTCTGGAAGGGAGGAGGAGATTCCATTGAGGTAGAGCTCCTCTGTTCCTAAGCCTTCGGGTTCAACGAAGATTTGGTGGCGGTCCCGGTCAGGGAAGCGCACCACCTTATCCTCGATCGAGGGGCAGTAGCGTGGCCCTAGGCCGACGATCTTCCCCCCATACAACGGTGATCGCTTGATGTTCGCCGTGATAATCTCATGGGTCTTTTCATTAGTCCACGTGATGTGGCAGGGAACAGAGGGACGGTTCACTTCGGTGTAATCGAAGCTAAAACTCATCATCTCATCATCGCCGCTTTGGATTTCTAAGTGCTCCAGGTCAACGGTGGACTTGCGTACCCGGGCGGGGGTTCCCGTCTTGAGGCGGCCAACGGGAAAGCCGCGCCTTCGAAGAGCCGTTCCGAGTCCGATCGCAGCGGGTTCTTCTAAGCGTCCTTCTGGGGCGTCATACTCGCCAATGAAGATCCGCCCTTCCATGAACGTCCCTGTCGTAAGAACAACGACACTCGCGGTAATGTCGTGGCCGCGCTTGGTGCGAACCCCGATACACTTTCCCCCTTCAACAAGGAGGTCGGTGACGGTGTCCATGAAGATTGAGAGGTTCGCCGCTGCTTCGACTGTCTCTTTAGCGAGGCGAGCGTACGTATACTTATCCGCTTGGGCGCGGGGGGCTTGGACAGCGGGGCCGCGCTTGCGGTTGAGGATTCTAAACTGAATCATTGATTGATCGATTAAGTGCGCCATCTCCCCACCGAGGGCGTCCACTTCCCGAACGATATTTCCTTTCGAAAGGCCGCCGATCGCTGGGTTACAGGAAAGGCGTCCAATCGCATCTAAATTTTGAGTAACTAAGAGGGTCTTAAACCCGATTCGACTGAGGGCGAGGCTCGCTTCAATTCCCGCGTGACCACCACCGACAACTAGTGCGTGATAATCCATATCATTTTCCTACACAGAACGTTGAGAAAATCGACTCAAGGATATCGTTTGGAGTGACTTCTCCCGTTAACAGACCAAGGTGGTGCAGCGCCTCATTGAGGGCGACTGCGATAATATCAAGGGGAAGATGAGCAGCAACATCTTCCTTCACCCCTAAGAGCGCCGCCTCTGCCGCTTCTAAGGCGGCCACTTGACGCTTCGATTGAATCACGATGTGACTCTCATCGAGCTCAGGGATTCCCGCTTTTAAGCGGGTGGTAATTTCTGACAGCAGGCTACTGACGCCCTCACCGGTGGTGGCACTAATACCTAACGCTCCCGTTGGTGGTTGGTGTAAGTCCGCTTTATTGTACACAACGATGATTCGCTCCCCAGTTGGGGGAACTTCATCGTTGAGGGTGGAATCAAGGAGGTGAATGACTAAGTCCGCCTCCCCGATTAAATGCTCACTGCGCCGAATGCCTTCCTTTTCAATCTCGTCACTGCTTTCGCGAAGGCCCGCCGTATCGTAGAGGCGGATCGGAATCCCTTCAAGGATTAAATCCGCTTCGATGTAATCGCGAGTTGTGCCGCGAATTGAACTGACAATTGAGCGCTCCTCCTTTAGTAGGAGGTTAAAGAGGGAGGACTTTCCGACGTTTGTTGCCCCGGCAAGGACGATTCGCGCCCCACTCTTGTAGAGTGTTCCAACCGCGTAGCTCTGCAGGAGATGGCGAAGATCAAGGAGTAACTCTTCAAGCAACGCCATAGGAAAAACAAACTCATCAATCTCATCTTCACTGTAGTCGAGCTGAAGCTCAACGGGAGCGAGGAGGGCTAAGAGGGTGTTCTTCATCCCTTCTAATTTTGCTTTTAATCCCCCTTCCAAGCGGCTCAGCGCTTGGGCGCGGGTGACGGGACTTTGCGCTTCCACGAGCTCGTGGACCGCTTCGGCTTGGGTGAGGTCCATCCGCCCCTTTAAGAAGGCGCGGAAGGTAAACTCCCCCGGTTCAGCAGCCCGGAGGCCAATGGAACCTAAGAACGCTAATAGTTCGCTGATCACGGTAATAGATCCATGACACGTGATCTCAATCGCCTCTTCTAAGGTGTAGCCGTGACCGGCGGTGTTAATCGCCAGGACGACTTCATCAATTCGCCTTCCCGCTTGGTCGTGGATGTAGCCGTGGGCAAGCGTTCCATTTACTGGATTATGAAGGGCTTCACTATTACTAAAATATGGGGCCAAGGCAGCGTGGCAGCCACTACCACTGATGCGAATGATCGCAAGGGCAGCGCTTCCCCACGCGGTGGCGAGGGCATATATACTATCATCAGGATTGTATCGACTCATGCGGCGAGTATATCCTTTGCGAGCGGGACCTTGCAACAGAAGCGCTCACCTCACTACAATGATTGCATGCGAGAAGCCGCCCTCTTTCGATCCAAGACGTACAAGACAATTCGCTCTTTTTTTGATGAGCGGGCCTATCTTGAAGTAGATACCCCAATCCTCTCAACCACGATCATCCCAGAATCTACGATTGAGAACTTTGGCACTGAGTTTAGAAACCCCTTCCTTCCAAGCCAGGAGCTTTACCTTCTCCCTTCACCAGAGCTGTATATGAAGCAACTCATCGCCGAAGGCTTTGGCTCAGTCTATCAAATAAGCCACTGTTTTCGGAACAGTGAACAGCTGGGGCGAATCCACAACATCGAGTTTTCGATGTTGGAGTACTACTCTGTTGGCTTTGATGAGAATGACTCCATTACCCTTACTGAAGAGCTCTTTAGCGCTCTAGGAGTACCTGAGTTGCTACAGCCCCCGTTTCGGAGGATGAGCGTAGCGGAGGCAACAAAGATCTACGCTGGTTTTGATCTTGAGAAAACCCAGCACCAAAGCCTCCTTAAAGAGGAAGCACTGCGCCTTGGCTTGAATGTTCCAACCGAACCTGAGAGCTGGGAGGAGACGTTTAATCGAATCTTCCTCACCTTTGTTGAGCCAAACCTCCCCCAGGATGTTCCACTAATCCTCTCCGACTACCCAAAACAAATTGAGTGTCTAGCGAAAGCAAACGGGCCCTACCGCCGCCGGTGGGAGCTGTATGGAATGGGAATGGAGTTAGCGAACTGCTACTATGAAGAGACCGATGAAGCGACGATGAGTGAGTACTACCGAAGTGAATACGCTCGGCTTATTCAGAACCGCGAGATCAGTGGAGGGATTATCGCCGATGTTGATCCTTCGCTGGCAAAAACGTTTGCCACCATGGGAAAGGTCAGTGGCGTTGCCCTCGGCCTCGATCGCTTATTAATGGGAATGATGGGGCGCTCTTCTTTGGAGGGGGTGATTCTTTTCCCCCTTTCTGCTATGATAACCGACGGTACACGCAATCTTTAAGACTATGAGGAATATGTATGATTAAAGCAGGTCAAATTGAAAAAGGGACTGCACTGTTGATTAAAGGCCAACCCTTTATTGTTGTCGAACGGGAGTTTGTGAACCCCGGTAAAGGCTCAGCATTTGTTCGAATGAAGCTCAAAAGCCCCGCAACCGGCCAAGTATTACAAGAAACAGTAAAAACCCAAGACACCGTTGAAGATATCACCGTCGCCGACCGCGACTGCCAATACCTCTACAATGATGGGGAGCACTTTCACTTAATGCTCACCGATACCTTTGAGCAAATTGAAGTTCCCATGGCCACCTTCCCGGAGTATGAACTCTTAATGAAAGATGGTGAAACGTACCGCTGCACCTTCTGGGAAGCGGACCTCTTAGACATCGTCATTCCTGCGAAGGTTGTCTACTTGATCACTGAAGCTGAGGAAGCTGTCAAAGGCGATACCGTCCAGGGGGCAACGAAGTATGTTACCACAGAAACGGGCCTGAAGGTTCGCGTCCCAATCTTCATCAAGCAAGGCGAGAAGATCCGGGTCAACACTGAAACCCGCGAATACCTCGAACGGGTCAACGACTAACCTACACCTCCCCACTGGGGAGGTTTTATATAGTGCGCCTCGGAATCTTTTTAATCCCGAGGCGCTTTTTTATGTCCGTTATTCGTTCTTCTTATTATTCCTTGCTCTCTTGGGCGTGGTCATCGGGCTCACCACCTTGGACGTTGCGCATCAAGAAGAAGGCGATCGCCATTGCAACTGAGCCAAAGATGAAGATGGACCTAAAGCCAAAGAGGTCGATACACGCCCCAGTAAGTGGAGGGCTAATGATCGAAGCGAGTTGGCTGAAGAAGTAGTAAAGACCAGTGTAAATTCCCACCGTTTGATAGGTGGACATCTGCCAGAGCATTGGGAAGGAGTTGGTGATAATGGAGACCCAGAAAATTCCAAAGAAGAAGAGTAGTGCCCAGAACGTGTACTGTCGCAGCGCTTTACTCATCGAGGACGTTAGCGGGTCGTGGAAGAAGATTAAGAGGAGGAGAACAACTAAGACGCCTAAGGCGAAGCGAATCGTCTTCTTTCGACCAATTTTGTGGGCAACGATTCCCGATGGGATTGCGAAGATCGCGTAGGCGATCCCAACCATTCCCGCTGCTAAGCTCGCTGTTCCACTGGAGGTCTCCAATATTGAAGTGGAATAGAGGCCAACGAAGGGAAGGATCCCTTGGTAGCCGATGAACCAAAAGAGGAGACTAAAGAGAATCGCCCGGGCACTTTTATCCTCTTCAGCGAAGATTGCTTTTAAGGAGGCGAGAATTGGCTCTTTATGTTCACTCTCATCGTGAGCTACCGCTTTCTTCTCCTTTACAAAGAAGAAGAGCAGGATGGTAGCGAGAATAACGAGAACTCCTGAGATTGGGAAGGCAAGAATGTCTTTTGTTGGACCTCGCCCTGGTAGGGTGATCGCAACGTCCATTAACCGGGCAAGTCCAACGGTTCCAACGATCGTCGCAACCCCACCCATCGTGTTAATGACCCCGTTTGCTTCACTGCGTAGATCAGCGGGGATCATATCGGGCATCAGGGCAACAACAGGGCCTCGAACCGCTTGCTTGAAGAGGTTGAGGACGAAGAGCAGAACAATCAAGAACCAGAGGCTGGAGAGTGCACTGAAGGGAATGAGCCCAAAGGCAACAGCTGTGATCGGCAGACAGATGATGATAAACGGCATCCTTCGACCGATCGGGGTGTGGACCCGGTCACTGAGGGCACTGAAGATGGGGATTAAGAAAATCGCCAAAATATTATCAAACGTCATGATGGCGCCGATAATCGTCTTCGATTCCACGAAGCGGGAAAGGAAGATTGGGACGTACGTGTCATAAAGGGGATCCATCAATCCCATCGTGAAAAACCCTAGTCCAATTAAAAACGTAATGAGGTAATACCCTTTCAAACCTTTCTTTTCTTTGGCCATAGTGCCCTCCTCGTTTCGCCCATTGTACCACGAATTTCTTTTCCTTGGAGATCTTTCACCCCTAGACCAAAGCAATTGTTTCAAGTACACCATAGGCATGAAGCGTGATCACACCCTTACATCCCTAGCAGCCCTCAAAGAAAAGCTCGACCTTACCGAAGCAGAGCTTAGCTTTGATGAAGAGGATCAGAGCCTTCTTCCGGTGAAGATCCCTTCATCCTTCTTTGACCTCATCGACTCTGATGACCCAGCTGACCCAATTCGGCGCCAAGTTGTTCCTACCCTCTTTGAGCACGCCCAAGAGGAGAGCCTCGATCCCCTCGCCGAGGAAGAACACGCTGTTACCACTCGCCTCATTCACCGCTATTCAAACCGAGTCGCCTTCTTAACTACCGATGTGTGCTTTATCCACTGTCGCCACTGCTTCCGTCGGCGCTTCACGGGAACGTTCCAAGGAGCTGCCTCAGAAAAAGAGATTGAAGAAGCGGCTACCTATGTGGGTAATCACCCCGAAGTAAAAGAGATTCTCTTTACCGGTGGGGATGTCCTGACCCTCAGTGATGAACGCTTAGAAGCGATGATTCGCGCCTTTCGAAGTAAGCGCAGTGACCTGATCATCCGAATCTGCACGAGAGCGTGCGCTGCCTTCCCCGAGCGGGTTACCCCCGCCCTTATTGAGCTACTGAGGCGCTATGAGAGCGCCCCCTTCTTTGTAATGACGCAATTTAACCACCCTCGCGAGCTTACCAAAGCGGCGTTAATGGCAACCAATCGCTTCATCGATAATGGCATTCCCGCCTTTAACCAAACGGTCTTGCTCAATGGGGTTAACGATGATGCTGATACCCTCGAAGAGCTGTGCAACACCCTCCTCGCCAATCGCATCAAACCGTACTACCTCTTCCAAGGAGATTTAGTCCGAGGAACAGCCCACCTCCGCGTCAGTGTTGAAAAGGGGCTTGAGCTTGAAGCAGAGCTTCGCCGCCGCCTCTCTGGCTTAGCGATGCCACTGTACGCCCTCGATCTTCCTGAAGGGGGCGGAAAGGTCCCCTTGGTGAACTCCTACCTCGAAGGCGAAAAAAATGGAGCCCTGATCTTCAGGACTCCAGATGGCGAGCGGCGAACCTACCCGCTTACTTAATTTTACCAAAGACCTCTTCAAGGGCCTCGGTCCGGCGATTTTGGCGCAGCGCCTCATACTCAGCAGAAGTGAGTTCCTCAAGGACAACTGCGGGCTTAGCTATCGCAGCAGGGGGTGCAGGGATCCGGGGGACCACTACTTCTGGCTGTTGAACAATTTCTTCAACAACTAATGCTGGAGGGGTACTCACCTCTTCAACCACAACAGGAACACTCTGGCTCGTCGCTGGCGCCGGAGAAGGTGGAATACGGACTTCACCGAAGCGACCTCGAAGACCTTGATAGATATCCTCAAGGAGTTCTGGGCGGTAGTAGAGGTAGTAGGCGATTAAATCTTCATCACTAATCGTATCGATGATCGCATCGCGAACGTACGCAGCGTATTCAGGTTTGTTCGTCTCGATCTCAGTAAAGAGGGCGTCTAAGACCTCTTGAGCATCGGCGCGCATTTGAGCGGCGGGCAGCTCAGTGAGTAAATCGGCGACTAACGCACCACGGTACGTCAAGTAGAGGTCAATCAAATCATCATCACTAATCGTCTCAGCGATTGCATCACGAGCCCAGGCGGCGTAGGCGCTCTTATTTGCCTCGATATCCGCTAAGAGTTCATCGATGATCGCCTCAGCATCAACACCTTCAGCTCTTGAGGTAGCAAACTCACCTGCTAAGTCCGCAACCAAGGCAGGGCGGTAGTAGGAGTAATATGCATACAGGTCATCGTCACTGATCGTCTCAAGGATTGCATCCCGAGCCCACGCGGCGTACGCGCCTTTATTCGCTTCAATCTCAGCGCTGAGCGCCGCGAGGACACTTTCTTCATCAACAGCGGGTGCTTCAACAACTGGGCTAAACTCACCTGAAAGGTCAGCAACTAACGCGGGGCGATAGTAGCTGTAGTAGCCAAGGAGGTCATCATCGCTGATCGTATCTAAGACAGCATCGCGAACATAGCTAGCGTAGAAGCTCTTATTCGCTTCAACTTCACTCGCTAAGGCGCCAAGGATTTGTTGGTTATCAGCAACCATGGTAACGGGGACTTGGGCGAAGGCGGGGCCTAAGTCAGCAACAAGTGCGGGACGGTAGTAGCTGTAGTAGCTAAGCAGGTCTTCATCACTAATCGTATCTAAGACGGCGTCCCGAACGTACGTTGCGTAGAACGCTTTGTTTTCATCAATCTCTTGGGCGAAGTGGCTAAAGAGCTCGTCTTCATCAATATCCTTGCCTTGGGTGATGGTCGTCGTCGAGGCGGGCAGACTCGTTGCTAAGTCAGCGACAAGCAGCGGTCGGTAGCTCTCATAGAGGGCGATCAGGTCGTCTTGGTCGATTGTTGCAAGGATAGCATCACGGGCGTAGGCGGCGTAGAAGTCAAGGTTGTCTTCAATTTCCCACGCAAGGTTATTAAAGAGAATCGACTCATCAACTTCGCCACTCATCACAACGGTAGTGCGCGGTTGCTCCGAACGGACCTCCCGAAGGAGCTCGTTTTTATAAACGGAGAAGATCGGGCGCAAATCCTCAGCAGTAATCGAGGCGATTAATGCTTGATGATCGACTTGCTTTGCATCGAGTTCTTTGAGTTCACCTTTTAAGAGATTCACTTGCTGATCAACATAGCTGTGATCAACCTGGGTGCTCACTGTCCTTAAGAGATCTTGGCGTAGCGCTTCGACTGCTTGATCTACATACGCTCGTTGATCACTTGAAAGGGTCGTTGGAGCTTGCTGGGGAGCGAGTCGATCTTGAATGAGGGGGAGCAACTCATCAACAAGATCACTGTAGTCAGCAGGAAGGACTTCGACTGCTTCAGCGCGAGCTGGGGGAGGAACGACCTCTAAGAGCGGCTGTCGTTGGCGAGCTTTTGCTTCCTCAATAATCGCAAGAGGGGCGGATGGGCGCGTATACCAAATCCCCGCCCCTACTGCGATAGCTACCACGGAAGTTGCTACCAGTAACATGATTGCTATAGATTTCTTCATTTCAAACCTCATTTAGTTCTATTACAACGCTTAAACATAATTCTAACACAACATCTTTGCACTTGTCGATAAATTGTCTTGGCACTTGCCCAATTCCAAAGCCGATAGTTCTTCGTCGCTTTTGAAAGATTTCGATAGGTAATATCCCTTTGTTGCTTCTCACGCTGGATAAATTGTTGATACGAGAGGCGGTCGCGCTTCGTACACCGCCGATATCGAACCCACCGCGGTGCCCAAATATAGAGGACGTGGGAGCAGAGGTGATCAAGGCCCATCCGGGTAAGGAGGGCGGCGTTTACGATAATAAGCTCCGCTTCTGATTGAGCGATCATCTCTTTAATGTGCTCAACCATCCACGGATGGCTAATCGCCTCTAAGGCTGCGAGTTGGCTTGGATTAGAGAAGACGATCGCCCCAAGGGCTTTGCGGTTAATCACCCCACCCTCCTCAATAGAAGGGCCAAAGTGGGCGATGATTCGCTCCTTATTCGCCTCTAAGGCGGCGTGGCCGAGGTGATCAACATCGATGACCTCAGCGCCGAACTCTTCAAAGACGCGGGCGTACCGATCCTTCCCCGCACACGCCTTACCGGTGATCCCGATGATCACAACTGCCCCCAATCAGCGCCCACCGTAATGGAGACGGTGAGGGGAATCGCAAGATTAGCTGCGCCTTCGAGCGCTTCTTTGACGAGGACTTTCATCTCTTCAATCTCAGCACTCGGAACTTCAAAGATCAATTCATCATGGATTTGAAGTAAGAGAACGCTCTGCAGTTTCCGCTCTTTCATCGCTGTATCGACGCGAAGCATCGCGTTCTTCATGATATCAGCCGCCGTTCCCTGGATGACGGTGTTCACCGCCACGCGCTCAGCGCGGGCTTGTTCATTGCGGTTACTTGAGTTTATCGAGCCAACGGGCCGCTGGTGGCCAAAGAGGGTGTGGACCACCTCGTCTTTGCGCGCTTGTTTCTTTGTTTTTTCTATAAACGATTGAACTGCGGGGTAGCGCTCAAAGTACTGGTCGATGAAGCGCTTGGCGTCTTGGTAGGGAATCTTTAAGTCTTGGGCGAGGGCGTGCGTCCCCATCCCGTAGATCACCCCAAAGTTAATCGTCTTAGCGATGGCGCGCATTTCACTGGTGACTTCAAGCATTGGAAGGTCAAAAATGAGGCTCGCGGTGAAACGGTGAATATCCATCCCCGCCCCAAATGCCTCCTTAAGGCCGGGGTCGTTGGCCATGTGGGCAAGAACCACGAGCTCAATCTGGGCGTAGTCAGCACTGAGAAAGAGGTAGCCTTCCTTGGGAACAAACGCCGAGCGAATTCGCCTTCCCTCCTCTGTTCGAACGGGAATATTTTGAAGGTTTGGGTCACGGCAGCTGAGGCGGCCCGTCTCCGTCCCTGTTTGCTGGAAGGTGGGATGGATCCGCCCAGTTCGCGCATTCACTTGCTTTGGCAGCGCCTCAACATACGTGGAGACGAGCTTATTGAGCATTCGATACGCCAAGATGAGGGCAACTTCAGGGTATTGGCCACTGAGCGGCTCTAAGACGTCAGTAGCGGTAGAGAAGCCGGTTTGAGTCTTCGCCCCAGTGGGTATACCCCGCTCAACAAAGAGGACTTCCTGCAGTTGCTTCGGTGAGTTGAGGTTAAACTCCTTCCCACAGAGGAGGAAAATTTGTCCTTTAATCTCGTCAATCCGAGCTGCAAACTCCTTTCCTAGCGGGCCGATAATCCCTTGATCGAGGTAAATTCCTTCAAGCTCCATGTGGGCGATAATCTTTAAGAGCGGTAATTCAAGATTCATTAACAACTCGTAGAGCTTCCGCTCTTTAAGGAGTTTTTCAAAGACGTTCCACAGTTGAAGGGTAATATCAGCATCTTCAGCGCCGTAGAAAATTGCCTCTTTTACATCGATGTCTGCTAAGCTCTTTCCTTTCGGGACGACATCGGTGTACCTCACCGTCTCAATGCCTAGGTGACGGAGCGCTAAGAAGTCCATATTTAGGAGTGAGGTGGCGTCTAAGAGCCACGCTGCGATCATCGTATCAGCAACTATGGTTTTAATTGATAGGTTCCATCGTGCCTTCAGGACTTTGTAGTCGAACTTCACGTTTTGCCCGATGACCCCCAATTGTCCACTCTCAAGGTAGGAGCGAAGAAGTTCGCACACAGCAGCTTCATCAAGCAAGGGAGTATTGTTGTGGATGAGGGGAACGTAGTACGCCCGCTTCTCTTCCCAGGCGAAGGAGAAGCCAATAATCGCTGCATCGAGCTCGATGAGGCTATCGGTCTCAAGATCGAAGGCGATGACTCCACCAGCTTTCACCGCTTCATCAAGGAGGCGCTTTAATTCAGTAAGGTCAGTCACCCCCGTATAGGTCCGTTGATCACCGACCGACTCCTCTTCAACAACCTCAGGTGCACTTGTTCCACTGAGGCGCTCAAGCTCGCCGATAATCGTGCGCATTCCCAGTTCTTGAAAGAGGGGAATAGACTCAGCCCACGTGATCGTATCAACGCGATACTTCTTCCACTCGATTCCTTTCCCATCGTAGAGGGAGCGGTCGAGGGTCACGAGGGTGCGACTTAGTTGGGCGTCTTCGCGCCCTTCTTCGAGGTTCTTACGCAGTCCTGGGGTGTGATCTTCTAAGTGTTCGTAGATTCCTTCGAGGGTTTTATACTCGCCAAGGAGCTTCGTCGCCCCTTTTTGACCAATGCCTCTTACCCCTGGGACGTTATCAGAGCTGTCCCCGACGAGGGCAAGGAAGTCGATAATTTGCTCAGGGGTAATGCCAAACTCCTCTTCAACTTCCGTTTTTCCCATCGGGCGGTAGAAGGATTCCCCTTTCTTCGCTGGTCGAAGGGCGATGACGTCATCGTTGACTAACTGAAGAAGGTCTTTATCCCCAGTGAACATAATCGTCTGAATACCATCATCTGTCGCTTCTTTCGCTAATGAGGCGATGATGTCATCCGCCTCCCACCCAGAGTGTTCAAGAACAGGAATTCCCAGCGCTTCTAAAATTGCTGTGATG
>JBBADN010000018.1:0-12723 GCA_041656455.1 Sphaerochaeta sp.
AAGGATTATTTTGTTAGAATACGGGGTAGACATACGATTTTCGATTAATTATGTTCACTTTTCTGAGATTTGACTCTATACTGGCGTTATCGTACACATAAGAGGGTTTTTCGTATGACTATCGAAGACATTGCAAAGCTCGCTGGAGTTTCTACTGGAACAGTTGACCGAGTTTTGCATAATCGGGGTCGAGTTTCCCCCATTACCCGCGAACGCGTTCTCGCAATCCTTAAAGAACAAAACTTTAAACCCAACACCTTTGCTCGAAACTTAAAACTCAACAAAGAGTTCCGAATTGGAGTAATGCTCCCCCTTCTCCATTCAGAGTACGGGTATTGGAATCTTATTTACCAAGGTATTATTAATGCTGCGAAAGAGCTCAGTGATTTAGCAGTAAAAATCGACGTCTATGAGTTTGATCGTCAAAAACCTGGCTCGTGCTTTGAAGCAGGCGAGCGAATGCTTGCGAAACCGACCGATGCGCTCATCCTTGCCCCAGTGTGTCCTGATGATGCGAATAAAATTCTTACCTTACGGCCGGATCTTGATTGTATCTTCATCGATACATCAATCCCTGAGCCGCACCAAGCCGCCACAGTTGCCCAAAGTCCCTATAAAGCAGGGTACCTCGCTGGGCGCATGATGAAGCTATTAAGCCCTGAGCCAGGAACATACGCAGTGGCCCTCACCCACCGAAGCACTTATAACTCAAATGAGCGCTCTCGAGGGTTTAAAGAATTCTGCGCTCAACACACAGATATGCGAACTGAAGCACTTGAACTTAATTTTGATAACGACTGGGAAAAAACCTTGGAGCACTTCTACGCAACAACGTCGGATATTCGGGGAATCTTTGTGGTTAATAACTCGGTCCATCGAATTGCCCACCACGTTGATCTCATAGGGCATCGCCCTAAAACAACGATCATTGGATTTGACTTGATTGTTCAGAATCGAAGGGAGATGGAACAGGGAAACATTGATTGTCTTATCAGTCAGCGCCCTGAATTCCAAGGCTACAGTGCCGTCTACCAGCTCTACCGTAAAGGAGCGCTGAATCAAACGCTTGAAAAAGAGACAGAAATTCCAATTGATATTATCCTTCCAGAAAACCTATCAGCTACTGAATCGATAGAATATATTCCGAGAATTCACAGTTGAAGCACATACGCTTTTTCTCCCTTGAGCTTTTCACATATTTCTTGTAAGGTTTTTCAAGCAGAAAATGCGCCAATAGCTCAGTAGGATAGAGCAACTGCCTTCTAAGCAGTAGGTCAGAGGTTCGAGACCTCTTTGGCGTGGAAAAGCCCCTCTTTTGATAGAGGGGGCTTTTTATATTTATTTATAATTTAAGGTTTTACAAAAGAGTTTCCAAAGGCTCGCCTTGTGTCTTGACAAAAGGGGGTGGATATTTGATATTCGTTGTACACGCAAACGGACAAATTGATAAGGAAGGGAATGAAAGAGATTGAAAGGCGTTGAAGTTACAGTTGATCGGGTTACCCGATCGTATGGTGATTTCAAGGCACTCGATGATGTGAGTGTCACCATCAACAGAGGGGAGTTCTTCTCCCTGTTAGGACCATCAGGGTGTGGGAAAACTACCCTGCTTAGGATTATTGCTGGTTTTGACTATCCTGATCACGGGACAGTCTATTTCGATCAAAAAGATATTCTTCCGATCCCTCCAGACAAACGACAATCGAATACGATCTTCCAAACATACGCCCTCTTTCCGCACTTAACGGTGTATGAAAACATCGCCTTTCCCCTTCGATTAAAGAAGATGGGCAATGATGAAATCGATCAGCGCGTTCAGCAATACGTTCGCCTCGTTCAACTTGAAGAACACCTCTATAAAAAGCCCTCGATGCTCAGCGGTGGGCAGAAGCAACGAGTAGCGATTGCTCGGGCCTTAATCAACGAACCAAGTGTCTTACTCCTTGATGAACCACTTTCTGCCCTTGATGCAAAGCTGCGCCAAAACCTTCTCGTCGAATTGGATGATATTCACGATAAAGTCGGTATCACCTTCATCTACGTCACCCACGACCAGAGCGAAGCGCTCAGCGTTAGTGACCGAATCGCGGTGATGGATAAAGGCAAAATCCTTCAAATTGGAACTCCCTATGAAATCTATGAAGCCCCAGCAACGCGCTTTGTCGCTCAATTTATTGGGGAAACGAACATCTTTAGCTGCACTGTCCTCTCATGTGAGCCATTTGAAAATGAATACATGATTGAAGTCGATGTCCCAACCCTTGGAACAACAATTAACGTCACTGACGTAGAGCCCCAAGAAGTTGGCTCGAAGTTTGACTTTACCGTTCGACCCGAGAAGATCCGCATTACCCTCAACCCACCGCGTTCAACAGCGGCTGGGTTAAACGTCTTCAAAGGCGTCGTTGAAGAGCCAGTGTACTCTGGATTCCAATCGAAATACTACGTAAAGCTGGATGACAATACCACTGCCCCACTGATTAAAGTCTTTAAGCAACACACCGTCTTCTTAGAAGAAGGACCTGATATCGAGTGGAAAGACTCCGTCTATTTAAGCTGGACCGCCGTTGATGGCTATCTGGTAAAGGATGTTGATCAATGAGGAAGGCATTAAAACCCGCTGAGCGCGAAAAACTGTTAGGGACACTGTATAGTTTTCCGATGGGCATCTGGTTTACCGTCTTCTTTACCGTACCACTGGCGATTATCATCCTCTACTCCTTCATGAGACGGGGTCTCTACGGAGGGGTCGAGTTCCAGTTTACCTTAGACGCGTACAAACAGATGATTAACCCTTCCTTTGGGAAGGTGTTATTCCGAACGCTGTGGATTAGCACGTTCTCTACGATACTGTGTATCTTCATCGCTATTCCCGTTGGCTATGCGATGGCGAAGAGCAAGTACCAAACCCTTCTTCTCTTCTTAATCATTATTCCCTTCTGGACGAATAGCTTGATTCGCATCTACGCGTGGATCAGCATCCTCTCCACTGAAGGATTTTTAAACTCCGTCTTAATTCGCCTCGGGCTTGTAAAAGAAGGACTCCACCTCATCTATAACAACGGAAGTGTCATCCTTGTGTTGGTGTACATGTACCTCCCCTTTGCGATCCTCCCACTTTTCACCACGATTGATAAGTTTGACTTCTTCCTCCTTGACGCCGCCCGCGACCTCGGAGCAACGAAGCTTGAATCGATTATCAAGGTGATGTTCCCTAACATTAAAAGCGGCTTATCGACAGCGTTTATCTTTACCTTTATTCCAATCTTCGGAGCGTACACCGTTCCGCTCTTAGTCGGTGGAAAAGACTCAACGATGATTGGAAATATCATCGTTGACCAAGTCTCGAAGACGAGGAACTGGCCCTTAGCAAGTGCCTTCTCCATGATTCTCACCGTCGCTTCATTAATCGGAGTCTTCTGGATGCTCGCCTCAGCCCAGAAGGAAGCTGCAGCGAATAAGCCAAAATTCACCCAGCAAGCGCACGAACAGAAGGTGAAAGCCCACCACAGCCGGAGGCACCGATGAACTACCACCCATACTCTAAAAAGAAACACATCTCATTCTCCGATTCAATGCTCGTTTTGACGATTCTCTTCCTCTTCATCCCCCTCTTCGTCGTCACATTCTTCTCCTTTAACTCAGCAAAGGGAATGCAGTGGGAACAAGCATCACTGATCTGGTATAAGACCCTCATCTTCAACAGCCCCTCGCTGTGGCTCGCCTTTAAAAACTCAATTATTATTGCCTTAACCAGTAGCGTTAGTGCCACCGCCTTAGGCTCATTAGCGGCTATTGGTATTACGTGGTATCGCTTCAAAGGTCGCTCCTACATCACCACGATCAGCTATCTTCCAATGGTTCTTCCTGAAGTTATCATCGGTATCTCGATGTTAATCTTCTTCTCAGCGGTCAAGATTAGACTGGGAATGTTTACGATTTTTGCCGCCCACACGACGTTCAACCTCCCCTTCGTCTTTATGATGGTCCAAGCCCGCCTCGATGAGTTTGATTACTCCACGATTGAAGCGGCGCGCGATCTTGGGGCAAACGAACGCCAAGCCCTCTTTAAAGTCGTCGTTCCGGCGATTATGCCGGCAATCCTATCAAGCTTCTTGATGTGTACAACGATGAGTTTAGAGGACTTCGTTATTACCTTCTTTGTCTCGGGCCCTGGCTCAGGCACCCTTCCTTTGTACGTCTATTCTATGATCCGCTATGGAGTATCGCCGGTGATCAACGCACTGAGTTTTGTGATGATTTTAGGGACGATGCTCATCGCATTTACGTTCCGACGTTTCCTTAAAACAGTAGCTGCAAGCAGCTAACTACACCTATGGAGGTTTACACCATGAAACATCTTCGCATTGTTTTACTTCTTTTGCTTGTTGGGCTCTTAAGCTTCACCCTCATTTCTTGTAACCGCACAAGTAAGAGTAATAAGCTCTATCTATATAACTGGACGTATTACACCCCTGATGAACTCGTCGCTAAATTCAAGGACGAAACAGGAATTGAAATCGTCATTGATAATTTCGCTTCAAACGAAGAGATGTTCGCCAAGGTGATGGCCGGTGGTGGTGATGGATATGATATTATCTTCCCCTCCAGCGACTACACTTCGATCATGATCAAGCAAGATCTGCTTCAAAAACTCGATCACTCCCTTCTTCCTAATCTGAAGAACATCTCCCCTACCGTCGCATCAAAAGCCGATTACGACCCAGACTTTACCTACCACGTTCCCTACTTCATGGGCTCAAGCGGAATCGCTGTAAATACCGCCCGCGTACCCTTTGAGTATGAACGCACGTGGGATATCTTCGCCGATAGTCGCTTAGCGGGACGGATGAGTTTCCTCGATGATATGCGTGAAGTGATGGGCGCCGCGTTGAAGCACCTTGGCTACAGCGGGAATACCACAAACGAAGCGGAGCTCGATGAAGCAATGAACCTCATTATCAATGAGTGGAAGCCCAACATCGTCAAATTTGACTCTGAGTCCTTTGGGAAGGCGTTTAGCCGTGGTGAGTTCTGGGTTGTTCACTCCTACCCAGAGAACATCTTTGAAGAGCTGCCTAAAGATATGTGGGATAGCATCGACTTCTTCATTCCCCCAGAGGGCGGAATGATGTACATCGATAATATGGTCATTCCCAAAGGGGCGAAGAACGTAGAAAACGCCCACAAGTTCATGAACTTCATGCACGAGCCGGAGAACTACGCGATCTTCCTTGATGAGTTCAACTTCCCCCCAACGACGAATACCGAAGCGTATAAGTACATCGATAACGATATTTTCTTCTTCACCGACGCTGATTTAGTCAACAGTGACCTCAATGATGACCTTGGTGAAGCACTCGATCTCTACAACGTTCGATGGCAGAAGATTCGCTACGAGAACTAATACAGCAAAGAAGCAAATACCTAATTCACACCCTTGATGATCAAGGGTGTGTTTCTTTTGAAGAGGCGTACTTCAGCCCTACAGTGAATTAGCTCGCTACTTCTTTGCCTAAGAGGAGCTTTCCCTTTGTGGTGATTTGGTACATCGAAACGAAGTCTTTATTGCAGAAGGAGGCAAAGGCACAGCCGGCACACGCATCAGTAGCGCAGGAAAGGGCGCTTTCCTCCGCAGTGAGGTAGCCCATTCGGATTAGTTCGCTGATTGCATGGGTGATGGTCTCATCACTGACCTGCAGCTCTCGAGCTAAGAACGCGGCGGAGAAGAATCCGTCACTGGTTATTCTCATTAAGATTTCTTTAAGCATAGGATCCTTCTACACAAAGCCGAGGAGTGTTCCAATTTGGAAGACTGCTACGGCAGCGAGCCAGCCAATGAGGAAGGTATAGATTGCCATCGCAATCGGCCAGCGGAGTGACTTCGTTTCTCGGCCTACCGTTGAAAGGGTTGCAATACACGGGGTGTAGAGCAGAACCATCACCATGTACGCCAAGGCGGTTAACTGGGTGAAGTGCTGTTGCACTGCAGTGACTAAGATCGCCCCCTCTTCAAGGTATTGGCCAGCGTACAACATTCCCAGGGTCCCAACGACTGCTTCCTTGGCGGGAATACCGGCAAAGAGAGCAACAGATTCCTGCCACGTTCCAAAACCTGCGTGGCGGAAGATGGGAACAAGGAGCGCCCCTAAGCGACCGAGGTATGAGTATTGACTGTACGGATCGGCTGAGCCTGGAAGAACTGCTAAGAGCCACATGACTGTAATCACCAAGAAGATGATTGTTCCAGCGCGTTTGAGAAAGTCGCTCACATTGAGCCACATGTTGCGCAGAACACTTGAAACTGAAGGAATCCGATATGGGGGTAGTTCCATGATGAAGTAGGAGCTCTCCCCTTTAAAGAGTGTTTTGTTAAAGAGCTTAGCCATAAGAAGGGCTACGATAATCCCAAAGGCGTAGAGGGAAAAGAGGATTAATCCACCGTGGCGGGGAAAGAAGGCGGCGATAAAGACGGAGTAAATCGGCAGTTTCGCTCCACACGACATGAACGGAGCGATGAGCATCGTCACCATTCGGTCTTTCTTATTATCCATCGTCCTTGTCGACATAATTCCAGGGACGGTACAGCCAAAGCCGATAATCATCGAGATAAACGCTTTGCCCTGCATTCCAAAGCGGCGCATCAAGTTATCCCACACGTACGCAGCACGTGCCATGTATCCACTATCTTCAAGAAGAGAGAGCAGAAGGTACATCACCGTGATAAGGGGAACAAACTCAATAACTGCCCCTACTCCACCAAACATTCCATCAATAACAAATGATGTAAGCCAGATTGGGGCGTGTATTGCCTCAAGGCCACTTTCAAAGAGCGAGCCAAGCCAGTCAACGAGGGCAGCAGCCCAGCCGCCAAGGAGGTCTGCCCCAATAGCAAAGGTCAGCTGGAAAACTCCGAGCATGATGAGGGCAAAGATTGGAATACCGAGAAATTTATTAATAAAGATTTGATCGATCTTGTCGGTAATCGTCCGTACTTGCTCTTGCGGGCGAGTAATTGCCACTTTGGCGATCCGCTGGGCGTACGCGTACCGTGAATCAACAATCTCCAGTTCAAAGTTATCGCTTTGGTGGTACTTTAGGAATTTTGTGATTTCATCAGCTACCGCCCCATCACTACACGTTCTCTTGATAAGGTCAGTGACGTGGGCGTCCCCTTCGATAACTTTTAAAGCGGCCCAATCGGTGGAGTACTCCAAGTCACAATTACTGATTAGTTCAGCAATGTGAGCCATGTGGTGATTCACGCTCTCACTATACGTCACTGGATTGGCGTATGGCGTAAATCCATCGATCGCGGCGACTGCTGCAGCGATGACTTTACTTGTTCCGTTGTTTCGATTGGCAACGGTGGCAACGACTGGCACTCCAAGGGCTTTGGACATCGCATCAACATCAAAGACGATTTGACGCTTCTGGGCTTCATCGACCATGTTCAAGGCGATGACGATATTCTTACCCATCTCAAGAAGCTGGGTGGTGAGGTAGAGGTTGCGTTCAATATTTGAAGCTTCGATGACGTTAATGATGACATCGGCGTCATCGGTGAGGATGTAGTCCATTGCGACCACTTCATCTTCACTGAACGCCCCAAGACTGTAAATTCCTGGTAAATCAACGACGTCGTACGAATTTCCTTCGTAGGTGAAGGAGCCTTCCTTCTTCTCGACAGTCACCCCTGGCCAGTTTCCTACCCGTTGGGTTGCTCCAGTAATGGCGTTGAATAAGGTCGTCTTTCCACTATTAGGATTTCCCACCAGCGCAATTCGTCTCGTTCCCATCTTCGATATCCTTTTCTCCCCGAGGAAATGTGTATATGTTTATTCGCGAACTAACATAACCTTATGGGCGAGCCCTCGGCCAACGGCAACTTTGTTGCCGTTGATCGAAACGATGACTGGACCACTGTCATTCTTAATGACGGTGATCGAAGCACTCGTATTAAACCCTATTTCATAGAGCCGTTTTGTCGCTTGTTTACCTGCATCAATCATTGTGACTTTTCCTGTTTCACCGCGCTGCAAACTTGTAAGCTGTACGTTCATCGCTCATCCCTTTTGGCTAATGTTAGTTATGTCTAACTTTTGCTTTATTATCGCCATTCACCGACTTTTGTCAAGATAATTTTGTGAAATAGAATTTGGCGGTTTTGCTTATTTTTGATTCCCTCGCCTCCATATGGTTGACAGAGTTTCGAACATCTGAGTACAATCGCCGTGATCTTAGCAGTCGCTAAGCAATCTTCTTGGAGGAGGCACACTATGATGCGAAGCACCGAAGTATCTGAATCTGACATGTGCCGCATGGCGCAGTAACCATCATCCAAGGAGCTTTCCATGAAACGCCATAATCATCCGCGCTGCGGCTCAATCGCCGATCATATGTGCTTTGTTCGTTGTATTTCACCATTAACCACACGAAGGAGCATACTATGTACAACCATTTTGAAACAAAAGCCTTACACGTAGGCCAAGAACAACCAGAACGCGCAAGTGGAGCTCGGGTAGTACCGATTTATCAGAGCACCTCATTCGTCTTTGATAACTGTGCGGATGCCGAAGCTCGCTTCGCCCTCACCGCCCCAGGAAATATTTACACTCGCTTAAACAACCCCACCCAAGCGGCGTTTGAAGAACGAATCGCCGCCTTAGAAGGGGGCGTTGGCGCGCTCGCCGTAGCTAGTGGCATGGCTGCAGTGAACTACGCTATTCTCGCCTTAGCGAAAAATGGGGAGCACATCGTCTCGGCAAAGACGATTTACGGCGGAACGTACAACCTCTTTGCCCACACCCTCACTGAGTGGGGCATTACCACCACGTTTGTTGATCCAGCTGACCTTGATGAAGTGCAATCAGCAATTACCGATCAAACAAAAGCAATCTTTGTTGAGACAGTAGGAAATCCCAATGCGACGCTCTGTGACATTGAAGCACTTGCGAACCTCGCCCATGAGCACGCGATCCCGTTAATCGTAGATAACACCTTCGCCTCCCCGTATCTGCTTCGTCCGATTGAATACGGAGCTGACATCGTTGTTCACTCAGCGACGAAGTTCCTCGGCGGCCACGGAACCTCCCTTGGGGGCGTCATTGTTGATGGAGGAACCTTTGACTGGGAAGGAAGTGGGAAGTTCCCCTCCCTCGTTGAGCCAAATCCCTCCTACCACGGCTTCTCTTTCACCAAACAAGCAGGAGCGGCAGCGTACATCACGAAAATTCGCACCCTCTTACTCCGAGACACTGGCTCGGCGATCGCCCCACTAAACGCGTGGCTCTTCCTCCAAGGCTTAGAGACTCTTGCACTACGGGTCCAACGCCACAGTGAAAACACGACGAAGATTATTGAGTACTTAGCGAAGCACCCCAACGTGGCAATGATTCACCACCCTTCCTTGGAAAGTCACCCCCACCATGAACTCTACGGCAAGTACTTCCCCCATGGTGGAGTATCAATCTTTACGATTGAACTTACCGGTGATGGAGTAGCAGCTCGCTCGTTCATCGATTCACTGAAGCTCTTCAGCCTCCTTGCCAACGTAGCGGATATGAAGAGTTTGGTGATTCACCCAGCAAGTACGACTCACTCTCAGCTCTCGGATTCCGAGAAGGCTGAGCAAGGCATTAAAGAAACGACGGTTCGTCTCTCGATTGGGTGTGAGCACGTCGATGATTTAATTGCCGACCTTGCTCAGGCGCTGGGAGGCAAGTAATGCCAGTAAAAGTCACCTACCCCGTTGATGCGAACTCTTCGTTCTTCTTCATGGATGAAGAGCGGGCGCTCAGTCAGGATATTCGACCCTTAAAAGTCCTCATCCTCAACTTAATGCCGAATAAGCCCGTCACTGAGCAGCAGCTTCTTCGGCTTTTAGGGAATACTCCCCTTCAAGTCGAAGTGAGCTTCTTAACGACGGCGACGTATCAATCGAAGAACACCCCCCGTTCCTACCTCAAGACGTTCTATCAAACGTTTGACCAGGTGAAGCGTGACCGCTACGATGCCTTGATCATCACCGGCAGCCCCGTTGAGCACATGGTCTTTGAGGAGGTGATGTATTGGGCGGAGTTGGAGAAAATTCTCGATTGGGCGAATGAGCACGTCTTCTCTTCATACTTCATCTGCTGGGCTGCTCAAGCAGCGCTCTACCACTACTACGGTATTCAGAAGATTCCTCTTGCGCAAAAGCTCAGCGGAGTGTACCGCCACCACGTCGCTCCTCTTAGCCACACCCTTGTGCGCGGTTTTGATGATCACTTCTGGGCTCCCCATAGTCGTCATACGAGTGTTGATGAGGCGGCAGTTAAACGCGAAGAGGATTTACTCGTCCTCGCTGAAAGCGAAGAGGCGGGAATTTACTTAGTCACAAGCAAGAGTGGGCGGCGGGTCTTTGTCACCGGCCACGGTGAGTACGACTCCTCTACCCTCGATAGTGAGTACCAGCGGGACAAACAGGCGGGCCTGAGCCCTGGGGAGCCAGAAAACTACTATGAAGACGGATCAATTACGGTGCGCTGGCGCGCCCACGCAAACTTACTCTTTGCCAATTGGCTTAACTACCACGTCTACCAAACGACGCCGTACGATTTAACTCAGCTCAGCAGGCAAGATTGGCAGAGTTGAGTCACCGATGCTTTAAGTTCACTGAGCTGCTCATCGGGGAGGAAGGAGAACTCCTTTTCTACCCCAGCAGCCCAGTTGATTGAGTACACGAGCGCCGCGACATGCATCTCCGCTTCTAATAGTAAGGAGACTTCACTCGCTAAGGTCATTCCCACCACCGAAAAGCCTAAATTTCGGTAGAAATTAATCTCCGCTTTTGTTTCAAGGCGGGGACCATTCGTCGTCACATACACCCCTGCATCCACCAGATCAGGCTTAAGGGCTTTTAGGCGCGCGATCAGCTCTTCGTTAAACGGTTGGTCCACTTCGATATGCCGAACAGGGTTCTCGTAGAAGGTGTGGCGCTCAGCGCGCCCAGTAAGATCAACAAAGTCACTGACGATACCCACCTGTCCTGGCTTCAGTCGCTCATCAATCGAGCCAACGGCGTAAATTGCGATGACCTCTTTGACGCCTAGTTGATGAAGTGCCATCACATTGGCGCGGTATGGAATGAGGTGAGGGGCCCAGTGGTGGTTTGATCCGTGGCGCGGAAGAAAGATCAGTCCCTCCCCACGAAACAGTTCAACTTGGCCGTATGGGGTATCAACGTACTCTTGGGTTAAGGCAATCCCATCGAGGGTATCAAAGCCCGTTCCACCAATAATTGCTTTCATATATACTGCTCCTTTATATCACGGGGGTGAAGAATACCTTTCGCAGTGACAATCGCCGTTACCAAATCGGGATCAACGATGTCAAAGGCGGGATAAAGCCCATCAATTCCATCGAGCGTCGTCTTCTTTCCTAAACACTGCGTCACCTCACAAGGGTCCCGCAGTTCAATGGTAATATCTTCTTTCGTTTTCTTTGTTGAATCGGGGCTGATCGCGAGCGCGTAGTAAGGAATACCGTAGTACTTCGCCGCAAGTGCATTGGACAGCGTTCCAATTTTATTAACAACCGTTCCATCAAGGCACACCAAATCAGCGGCAGTAAAGTACTTCTGAACGAGATTGGAAGCGATCATCGTCGGGCCCATATTATCGGTAATGATCTTTACTGGTATTCCCACTTCAGCGAGTGCGGGAGCCGTTAAGCGACTGCCTTGAAGGTAGGGTCGAGTTTCACTGACTAAGACGCGCACCTCCTTCTTCGCCTCTTGGGCGTAGAGGAGTGAAAGGATGAAGGTGTGCTCAGCAAAGCATGTGGTAAGAATTTGATCCCCATCATCGATGAGCGTTGAACCCAGTTTTCCAATTGTATGATAGATCGCCTCGTATCGATCAAGGATTCTCCGAACCGAGTGCTCAACATCATCCGCTAATGCAGTGCTTTCTTTGACGCTCATCAGCACTTCATCAACAGCGCGCGCCATCGTAGTGTTTGTCGGGCGGCTATTGATGAGGAGCTTGGCACTCTCTTGGAGGCGCTCAAAGCCTTGTTTTCGCCGCGCTTGGAGGACTAATGCTTTTAAAGCGACTTCAAGAGGTCCCCCACCTTGGGTGACCATTGCTGTGAGAGCTGCGGCAACCTCTTCTGCTGAAGAGCAGGCAACCTCAACTCGCTCAAAGGGATAGACCCGGCGGTCAGTGATGAAGAGGCGATCGCCTTCAAGGCGACAGATACCATCTTCAGTTAAGAGATACGGAAGGCGAATCATAAAAAAAGCGTAGCACAGGTGAAGTTTTGTGGCAATCTTGTGAAGGTGCATTGACGAGGAAGGAATCGAGCCGTACATTAAAGGGAAACGTGGCGCCAGTCATGATCATTCATAAGGATATAGTATGTACAAGAAACACCTACGAACTCTGATGGTTACGATAATGCTCCTTGGCATTATCGCTGGATCTCTCTTTGCCCTTGGCAGTAAAGAAGCTAATCCGAACTCTACCCTCGTTCGAATTACCAACGTCTTCACCCTAGACGACACCCTTGCCTTTTCAGTGAAAGACGAACAAGGCTTTGAAACCTTCCTAGCGGTAAGCCCATTCACTGAGAGTGCGTTTGCCCCTACCGAGTTGAGCGTTGGCGATTACATTGAGGTCGTGTTAATGGAGGGATCGTACATCCAATCGATTCGATATGTGAACCCAATCGTCGAGCGCC
>JBBADN010000019.1:0-12444 GCA_041656455.1 Sphaerochaeta sp.
TTGGCAAGAAGCTACTCACACTTCCCTTAATGAAAACCAACAAAAGATGCTCACATTGTTTTTAGATGACTTCCAAGGAAATTTGACGTCATCAAAATGGGCGAAAATCTGTAAGATCTCTCAAGATACAGCCATTAGAGAGCTCAGGGATCTTGTTCAAAAAGGAATCTTGATTCAACAAGGAAAAGGGCGTTCAACCCACTATGTCCTCTCAATAGACAGCAAACAATCAACTAACGCGTGATGATTCCTCACGCTGATTCAACAGAGACAACCCAGTTCATTGGGATAACATGTAGCAAGAGCTTCCAATAAACGAATGTTTGATTGATTAATCGCCCTTTTTAGTTTGTTCAACCTTTGTACTTGACTTGTACTCCCGCTCATGGTAGGAAATGAGCCATGCAGAACAACCAACAAAATACTTTGAGCAACCTTCTCTTTCCGATGCCCCTTTCAGTGACCGAAGGTTCGGGCCTCTTTCGAATTAATACGGCAACAACAATCGCCGCTGAACCCCTCTTTGAAGAAGTAGCTGCCTTAGCGAGCGAGCTTCTTGGATTAAAACTCGGCGGAGAAGACATCCTCTTTAAAGAAGAAGGTGGCCTTGAAGAAGAAGAATATCTCCTCACGATTTCTTCCCAACAAATCGTGATCAAAGCCTCCACGGCCCAAGGGGGCTTTCGAGGCTTTTCAACGCTCAGACGCTTGATCATCGCAAGTGATACCATCATTCCCGCTGGAATAATCACCGATAAGCCCACCTTTGAGTGGCGGGGCTTCATGCTTGATTGCTGTCGGCACTTCCTCTCCCCTACCTTCGTGAAGAAAATGATCGACGTCGCCTCCCTCTTTGGAATGAACCGCTTCCACTGGCACTTAACCGATGACCAAGGGTGGCGCATCCCGATCGACGGCTATCCCCGCTTAGAAAGCGTTGCATCAAAGCGGGTTGAACTAAACTATACCGATGGGCGAACCCATGGCCGTCTGTATACGAAAGAAGAAATTGCCGATGTACAGGCGTACGCCGCCCAGCGCTTCGTTATCGTCATCCCTGAAATTGAAGTCCCCGGTCACGCAAGCGCCCTCCTTGCTGCCTACCCTGACTTTGGGTGTACCAAAGGCCCGTATGAAGTCCAAGACCGCTGGGGAATCTTTGACGAAGTGATGTGTGCTGGAAATGATGGTCTCATGAAGTTCTTAGAAGATGCAATCGAACAAACCGCGAAGCTCTTTGATGGGCCGTACCTCCACATCGGTGGTGATGAAGCCCCCCATACCGCGTGGAAGTCGTGCCCCGATTGTACCCGTCGAATGGAAGCTGAAGGTCTTTCGAAGATCGATGAACTCCAAGGGTGGATGACAAGTGTTGTAGCTCGGATGGTCACCAAGGCGGGCAAGAGCCCCATCGGCTGGGATGAAGTCTTAGATGGAACGGAGAATATGAACCTTCCTAAAGAGCTCATCGTTCAATCGTGGCGGGGAAGTGCTGGGGGCTTAGAAGCTGCAAAGCGCGGTCACTACACGATCATGAGTCCCAACACCGATGGGTGCTACCTCGACTACCACCACATTGAAAGTGAAGAGGAGATGGGTAACCTCGGTGTTTCTACCATTGAGCAAGTAGCTCGCTTCACCCCGACTCCTTCCCACATGGCCGATGAAGCAAAGCGCTTCGTCCTAGGAGGCCAGGTGAACCTATGGACTGAGCGAATCACCAAGAGTCGCCAAGCTGAATACATGCTCTTCCCTCGCCTCTTAATCTTTGCCCAACAGCTGTGGCAAAGCCAGAGTGTCGCTGACACGCTTGCTAAGCGCCCCCTCTTAGAGAAGTTCTGTGACCACTTAGATCTGGTGTGTTACCGGGGACCAAGTGCGTAGAAGATGAGGTATAGAAACTGAAGAGGCCGCTTCCTAGGAGGCGGCTTCTTTCTTTTCGGTAGAACCTTGAACGCTACTTTGCCAGTAGCTCAAGGGGAATGCGAATGAGGTGGTTCTCACTTCCTCGGTAGAAGGTAGCGATGAAGCCGATAATCGAAACAACCTCGCTCGTTGTTTGTTCAGCGAGGGCATCGGAGATTTCTCGCTTCTCATCCTTATGGGCTTGAAACTTTACTTTCACCAACTCATGGCTTGTTAACGCCTCATCCAAGGCGGAAACAATAGCAGCGTTAAGCCCGCCCTTGCCGACCATGACAATCGGCTTAAGGGCGTGCGCTTGGGCTCTTAAATACGAACGAACTGAAGAGTGCATCGCTTAGTCCTTGTACTTTTGGGCAACGACGTAGCGCTTCACTTTCTTCGTTGAGGTCATCTCAAGGGGCTCATCAACGACGGTGACGCGGGTAATCTTCTTATACGACTGAAGCGTCTTGTTCACTTCGCTGACGATTTGGTTCATTCGCCTTTCAATCTCAGAGTTAGCGTGTTCGCCGTGGGCCTTTGCCATATCATCACTGTACTTCTCAGCAGGATAGATTAACGCCCGAATTCCTTCGCTCTTCTTCTCCTTATCGACGATGTAGCTAAGGACACAGATCGTATCGATCTCATCGTAGAGTTGGAAGTGATCTTCGATCTCTTCAGGGAAGACGTTCTTTCCACCCTCGGTAACGATTAAGTTCTTCGCCCGTCCGGTGAGGTAGAGGTAGCCGTTCTCATCCTGGTATCCAACATCACCAGTATTGAGCCAACCATCTTTTAAGACTTCATCAGTTGCCTCTTGGTTGTTGTAGTAGCCTTGCATCACCATCGGTCCTTTAAGGTAGATGATGCCGTTTCCATCGCTATCAGGATCAACAATCTTCACTTCAACTTGAGGAACACTCTTTCCAACGGAGGTTTCGATGTACGCCTCTACGGGGTTGAGGTGGGTAATTGGACTTGTTTCAGTGAGGCCGTAGCCTTGAACGAAGTCAATTCCAAGCTGGTTAAACATCTTAAACGTTGAAGCGGGAAGTGGCCCCCCACCGCTGATACAGATGCGGTTATTCTCCAAGGAGAGGTTCTTTAACAAGAAGCCAAACATCTTCTTACCGATGTTTACCTTAAAGAGCTTCTTCATCAGACCACTGAAGCCCATCAAGAAGCGGATAATCCCATAGAGGACGACTCCCTTCTCTTTTACTCCATTCATCAAGCCAGCGATCATCTTGTTAAAGAGCATTGGAACGGCGAGGAACATCGTCACCTTTCCTTCGCGCATCTCCTTTAAGACTTGGCTGATCACCAATTTCTTACCAAAGACGATCGAAGCGCCAACGCTCATCGCTTCAAAGAAGACCGCCATCATTGAGTAGGAGTGGTGCAGCGGTAAAATTGCGTAGAAGACGTCGGTTGGGTAAATCCACATATTCCCCTGGGCGAGGTAACAGTCACTGACGAAGTTCTCATGACTGAGCATGACTCCCTTCGGGGTTCCTGTCGTTCCACTGGTAAAGAGGATTGCCGCTATTTCTTCGCTCTTTGCCCGATACGCTTTCTTTCTCATATCCCCTTTCTGATCCATGATCATCGGGAACTCTTTGCTCGGTTCTAAGCTGAGGCGGTGCGTCAAGCCAAGGGTGTTCTTCGGGTCAATGGAAGAGATCCGGTCTGCATCAGCGATGAAAATCTTCACAGCAGCGAAGCCCATCAGCTTTACCATGTCTTCATTGGAAAGGGTGGCATCAAGGGGAACGACGATACCACCGGCGAAGAGAATCGCTAAATAGCTTATCGCCCATTGGGGGCTATTCTTACCAGAAAGGCCAACTTTTACCCCTTCGCCAACTCCTTCTGCGAGGAGGTAGGCTGCAATCTCTCTAACCTTTTGGTGCGCTTCGCTGTACGTGAAAACTTCTTTCTTAGGAGTAAAGGCGATGAAGCTTTCATTCTCCGGATATCGCTTTACGGTAATTTCAAACATCTCAACGACAGTGGGCCACGTTCCGGTAAACTCCGTCCCCCTGAACTCGTCAAGAAAATCCCAAGGTTTTGAATGATTCTTCTTTGCCATCAAATCTTCTCCTCTTAATCGATACGTACACTATACGAAGTGGAGAACCAATTAGCAACATCTTAACACCTTAGCACATTACGTAATTGTGTAAGATTCATGATTCGTTGACCAAAAACGACCAAGTGACTAGAGTATCGAACATGGAACTAACTACCTTCGCTGATGTTGTTGCGTACATGGAACGCTTTCTGAACCTTGAGAAGGAAACGAAGCACTATACGACGCGCGAATACCGCCTCGACCGGATGGTCGCCCTCCTTAATCACGTGGGAAATCCCCATCATTTTTTTAAGACCATCCACCTTGCTGGAAGCAAAGGCAAAGGTTCGACAGCTTCGTTTATCGCCAGTGGCTTAACAGCCCTGGGGTACAAAACAGGGCTGTACATGTCCCCTCACCTCGTCGATTACCGCGAGCGCTTTACCCTCAGTGGGGCGTTCTTCACCGATGAAGAGCTCGTTTCTGTTGGTAATATGCTCAAAACATTGGTAGGAGATTTTACCTTCCACGACGAATGGGGCGAGACGTATCCAACGACGTTTGAACTCTTCACTACCTACGCGTACCTCTTGTTTAAAGAAACGAAGTGCCAATGGGCGGTCATTGAAACAGGCCTTGGCGGTCGCTTAGATGCAACGAACACCCTCGCCAGTGTTGCAAGCGTCCTCTGCCCGATCGAGCTTGAACACACCAATATTCTTGGCACCACGATCGAGGCGATCGCCAATGAAAAAGCAAAGATTATTAAGCCTAGCCAACCAGTCTTCATTGGCCTTGTTCAAGAAAAGGCAAAAGAAGTCTTCCTTCAAGAGTGCGCAAGCCAAGGATCAAAGCCAATCCTCCTCGAAGAGGAACTGAAGGGGTATGAAACCCATACCCACGCAGATGGCCAACACGTCACCCTCACTTGGGGTGACGGATGTATTGAGCACGTCCTCCTCCAGATGAAAGGCGAAGTCCAAGCCCAAAACGTCGCCCTCGCCCTCTTAGTCCTACGAACGTTACACCTAACCAATAAAGACACAATTCAGGCCTTAGAGAGAACAACTGCAGCGGGGCGTTTTCAACGCGTCGCTGAAGATCTCTACCTCGATGGGGCACATACCCCTGCCTCCTTGAAGGCGTTACTCCACTCCTTTGGTGAGCTCTATCCATTGAAGGAGGCCAATGTCATTATCTACGGCGCCTTAGAGGATAAAGACCACACCCACATGGCTGAGATGATCCTCCAACACTTCGATCAAATCATCATCTCCCGTCCCGGTACCTTTAAAAAAAGCGACATCACCCGCCTTGCCGCCCTCTTTGAGGAGTTAAAGCCAGCAATTAATCCAACAGCTACGATTTTCCTTCTTGAAGATAACAAAAAGGCGGTTGACCAGGCGTATGCATTGAAACAAGAAGGTGGAGCGATTCTCGTAAGCGGCTCCTTCTACCTCGCCGGTGGTGTTATGGAGGTCCTTCAACGAACATGAGTGTAAATTATCGGGAAATTGAACTCATTCTCAGTGAATTGCCCCTTCGCGACTCCCGCCTGCAGGGGGTGAGTCAAAGCTCCTTTTCTGGGGTAAGCTTCCACTTCTTCCATCCAATTAAGCGCCAGTGGACGCTGTATGTGGAGGTAGGCACCCCCCACGCCCGGCTTCATCGCCTCACCACGGGGCGAGCAAAGCTTCCAAAGATGCAGCGCTTTGTTCAGTTTTTAAAAGCAAACGTCGTTGGCTTTCAAATTAAAGCGGTAACGCAAACCCCGGGTGAGCGCTTTGTAGATTTGACTCTTACTCGAGGGGATGAGAGCCTCCACCTCCTCTTTCGCCTCTTCAGTGGAGCAGGGGCAAATATCATCGTTACTGATGATTCGTATACGATCCTTGATCTACTCATGCGCCGCCCCCAACGGGGGGAGGCAAGTGGCCTACCCTTCACCCTCCCTGAAGCAAAAGTCCACACTAAAAAGTTTGCGATCCGATCGTATCACGGTCCTTCCTTTAACGCTGCCTTAGAAAAAGAGTACGCCGAGGCGGCAAATAATGAGACACTCGCAGCAGTAAGTAGTCGAGCACGCGCCGCCTATGAAAAGCAGGCGCGAGCGCTCGAGCGAACCCTCGCTGGGCTAAAGACTCGAGTTGAACAAACCCAAGAATATGAGCGTGATAAGCACCTCGGAGATCTCTTAAGCGCCTACCAACACCTCATTGTTGAGGGAACGGCTGAAATCACGCCCACCGATTGGCTCACTAATTCACCGGTTTCTATCGCCCTTGAGCGTACGAAAAAGAGCCAAGAAAACATTCAACACTACTATGAACGCTACCAACGATCAAAAGGCTCGTACGAAAACGCTCTCGCTGAGCTGAATAGAGTAAAAGATGAGTTCAGTGCCCTTCAAGCGACGTTTGAGCACGCCCTCGATCCCAACCTTGACCCCAATGAAGCAATCCCCCTCTTAAGACGCTTAGTCGAAAAACCCCTCGTCCCCCAAAGCCAAAAACCTCGAGTAGGCCTTATCTTCCACAGCGGGGAGTTCACCCTTCTTGTTGGCCGCAATGCCAAAGAAAATGATGAGCTGCTCCGTCACTACACCCGTGGTAACGATTGGTGGGTTCATACCCGCGACTTTCCCGGTGGCTACGTCTTCATTAAATACATCCGTGATAAGACACCCCCATTAGACGTCCTTCTTGATGCCGCAAACCTGGCGATTCTCTATTCAAAAGCAAAGAAGGCAGGGAAAGCCGAACTGTATTACACCCAAGTAAAACACCTTCGCCGCGCCAAAGGCGAGAAGCTCGGAACTGTCCTACCTACTCAAGAGCGAAATCTTTCTGTTACACTAGACGAGGGGCGCCTAGAGGCGCTACTTTCTCAAGGAGGTGAAGGATCATGACGTACCACCACACAATCTTCTATCCTGCTGAAGCAGAGCTCCTCAACGAGGCAACGAAAGCGCGCCCTCGCTCACAAAGCCTCACAACCCTCCCCTCGGCCCTTCTTCTTCCCCACGCCACCTATTCAATGATTGGCGAAGCACTCCACCAAACATTCATTCACACCCCCCAAGCAAAGGTCGACTTAGTCGTCTTCCTCGGGCCCCTTCATCAACCAATCCTTCCAAGCGATGAGCCGGCGTTCTTATTTACCCCTGAAGGGGCTTCATTTGAGCAAGCTGGAAAGACAACACTCTTTCACCCCACCCTCCTAAAAGAGCTTCGGGAGCAATTTCCCATTCACGCTCGTCAATATTACTACGAAGAAGAGCCGGCCTTTGAGTTGACCCTTCCTTTCATCCATAGCTATCTTTCTCCTACCTACCTTCTGCCCCTCATCGGTCGAGTCGAGGGGACTAAAGCAGTTACAACCCTTGCAAAGATGATGCGTTTGATTGCAGAGTGCGAGCGAAATGTGGTCTTCATCATTTCTGCAAACGCCAGTGATATGCTTCCCGCCGAAGAGGCCGCACTCGCAGCAACCTCACTGAGCAGGTACCTGCACGGCGAGAAGATAGAAGCCCATCTGCTTCATTCGTGCAACCAAGGCGCCCTAGCTGCACTGGAATACAGTGGAGTCGTTGCCGGAGGATGGAAAATCGCTACTCGCTTCTGTAAAGGATGTGAGTATCCTGACATAACCCCGGAAGGCGAAGGGTTCATGACGTGGCACCTCGGTGCGTATAAAGGAGAATAGGATGGCTTTGTACCACCCCTTTGATTCAACGTATAACGATGAAGCGATCACCGCTCTGCCCTTTGCTACTGCCGAGGCAGAGCTCCCGGCGTTCCTCCTTCAAAGGGAGCGCAAAGCCTCCTACCTCTACGATGGTGAGACATTAACACCGTGGTATTGGCAAGGCATTGCCTTAATTGATAATAAACGCTCGGTGTACTTTCCCCCGCTGAAGCTCTTCTCCTTTACTGAGCTCGCAACAACAAGGCGTAGTGAAGCGCTCGTATGGGTTCGCCGCTTAGCGGAGGCGCTCACCCACACTACCCTCTCTTTCTTAGACCTCTCTAGTGGAATACTTCCCCTCTGGCGAATCTGGGGCGTTGAAGATGGGTCAATCCTCATTCTCAACCAAGACCTCGGCGATCTCTTTGCCGCTACGGCGAATGATGAGAATAAATACTTTAACATCTCAAGCTGGGTCCACCACGGCCTCCACGGAGCCTTTACTCTCTGTGACCAACTCACCCAACTCTTGTACTATGCGATCACCGGTATTCCCCCATTCGCCCCAGCGGATGTTCGAATCGATCGCTACCGCCACCTTCCATTGAAATACGCTTTTGAAGAAGTGAATACAGAGACTCGGCTATTCATTGACGAGAGCCTTTCCCTCAGTTTAACAAAGCAGCGCGATACAACGGGAAACAAAGAACCTCAAAAAGCGCTCACGGCGTTTTTAGCAGCGACAGAAGAGTTGGTGTGGAACGCTTCTGATCAAGAAGCCGCGCTCCCACCAAACACATGGCAGAACAAAGAACCAATTCAGGAGTTCTTGCACGCCCAAGCAACGCGGGCAAAACGGGCGGTCTTTTGGCGGATGAAGGGGTGGATTGTGATTACGATCGCCGTCAGCGTTATTCTCGTCTCATGGTTTACAATTAGCCGAATTCATGACGCGCGAAAACCTCCCTACACCCAGTTTATGGAACCAGGGGAGATTGTTAGTGAGTACTACGTTGGCTTGAACACCCTTGATTTAAGCCACATGGATGCGGCACTGGCAAAGCGGGTAAAGAACCCGTGGACGCTTGAGGTCACAAACCTCTTTGTCACCCGCCAAACCCGCCAAGCGTATGAAGGCTTTAGCCCAACTGTCGACCCCAATGAGTGGATCGCTGAAGGCAAACCACCATTGATCGAAGGCTCTTTCCTCTATGGAACAAGTGATCTCTCTTTGACCTACCTCGATGAGCATACGATTCAAGCTCAATCAACGCTCTACACCCCGTATCCGTACGATGAAGAAGTTGAAGAGGGCGCTGAGTTATCAGGAGCGTACCTCTATACGATGACGCAGAACTTCAGCTTTGACGTTGGCAAGCGCGGGTGGTATGAAATCGTAGCAATCTCCGCTCCGGAAATTGTTCGCTTTGGCTTTATTGATGTGCCGATGAAGCCACGCTTTGAAGAAACGCTTCAACTCGGCCAATAACAGCTTCGGGGTCTGTGGCATCAAACCATTCAGCGTCAGTGAAGCTTCGAAAGAAGGTGAGCTGGCGCTTTGTGTAGAGGCGGGTGTTGCGCTCAATACGCTTGAGCACCCGCTGGAGTGAGTACTCACCGCTTTCAGCGAGCTCGAAGAACTCTCGATACCCAATTCCCGCCATTGACGCCCAAGACGCCTCTGCTCCGCCTTGGATTAAGTGGCGAATCTCCTCCACTAACCCTAGCTCCCCCATCTGCGCAATCCGCTCACTCACTCGGCTCTGAAGCTCACTATGCTCGCGCTCTAAGGCGATGATTAATACGGGATTTGGAAAGCGTCGGGTTGTTGGTAAGTCAAACGATGAGAGGGCTCGCCCACTCTGCTCAAAGACTTCAAGGGCGCGCGCGATGCGGTAGGCGTCGTTGGGATGAATCCGAGCCCCACTAATTGGATCGACTTCATGAAGGCGGCTGTGGGCCCACGCTAAGCCATGTTCTTCTATCTGCTTAGCGATGAGCGCTCGAACGCGCTCGTCGCTGGAGGGAGCTTCACTTAAGCCGTAGAGAAAGTGCTTCACATAAAAGGCAGTTCCTCCACTGATGATAGGAATCTTTCCCTCGCTGTGGATTTGCTTAACAGCCCGGTCAGCTTCAGTGATGAAATCTCCCACCGAGAAGGCCTCGTGGGGCTCACGAATATCGATGAGGTAGTGATCGATCGCTTCTTGTTCTTCTTTCGTCGCTTTTGCTGATCCGATATCAAGGCTTTTATACACTTGGATTGAATCAGCGTTAATGACGCTAAAACGTGAAGAATCGAACCGACTGAGTAAGGCGGTCTTCCCAACCGCCGTCGGTCCAAAAAAAATAAGTATTGGTTTGGTCAACTCAGAGTTCGTCGGCCTCTTCGAAGAGAATCTCCCCGGCAAGGGCTCGGCTGAGGACTTCACTGACAATTTTGCCATTATTCTCCTCGATCTCTTCGCCCCCAAGTCCTGGGTTGCTGAGAATATTTGCTTCCTTGATTGCTACACAGGTAATCTGGTAGATATTGTCTTCATAGTCAATCAGGCTATCAAGAGGAATGCTCACCATTGTGCTCCTTACATACGGTTCGGCGAAAAACGCACCAAAGCCCATCTTAGCGAGTTCACAGAAAAATGTATAGACCCTTTACGCTTCTAATCGCCTACGAACTTCAGCAACAATGATGTGGGCAACTTCTTGGGCGCTTTTTGTTGTAGTATCAATGATTAGATCAGCCACATCGGGCTTACTATTATCGATGTTGTAGAGGCGCTTGTACCGGGCAGTATCATTTGCATCGCGCTCGGTGGTCTGTTCTATTTTATCGATGAGGCTTCCCCCTTCCCGCGTATGAATCCGTCGGGCTCGCTCATCAATCGTTGCATCGAGAAAGACTTTCAAATCCGCTTCTTTAAGCATCCAAATCGCAAGACGGCTAGCTAAGACGCAACTCTCTTGTTCAAGGGCCATCGCAACTTGGCGGCGGTCGATCTCCAAATCGATTGAATCATCCTCTTCAGCGAGGGCGACGAGCTGCCAGAAATCGATTCCTCGCTCATCGGCAAGAGTGCGGAAGGTGAAGTTAATCATCGGATAGTGTAGCTCTTTTGCAACAAGGGTGGAGACAGTTGTATTCCCGCAGCCACTTTTACCACTAATCGCTATGCGCACAGCTCCTCCTACTCGATATTTCGCACTTGTTCGCGAATGTTCTCAAGGCTATCTTTCATCTTCACGACTTCAAGGTTCAATTCAACGATTTGGCTCTTTGAGCCAATCGTGTTAATTTCACGATTCATCTCTTGGCTGAGGAAATCGAGGCGCTTACCAACAGGCTCCTTCGCTACAAGCAGTGAGTAGAACTCCTTGAGGTGAATTCCTAGGCGGCTGATCTCTTCTGCTACACTGTAGCGAACGAGCATCACCGCAACTTCTTGCAAGATTCGATTCTCATCGTAGTGCTGGTCCGCTAACAGCTCATCAAAGCGTTTTAGCAAGTTGGTTTTAATCACCTCTTCAAGGCGATGGGCGTTGGCACTGACAACCGCTAAGCCTTCACCTAATTGGTCACCAAGGCGCTTAAGGTGAAGGGCAGTCGCCTCCCCTTCGCGGATTTTAGATTCACTAAATTGGGCAAGAACTTCCCCAAGGGCACCAAAGAGCTCATCACGGTAGCGCTCAATGTCGCGGTCATTACTACCAACTAACACCCCCTCATAGGATAGGTAATCACTTAAGGAGGGCTTTAAGGCCTTCCCACTGAAGACAGCAATTTTCCCAAACGCCTCACTAAGGCGTTCAATGATCTCTTGATCAACACTGAGGGTGGAATCGCTGGTAAAGTTCTTCACCTTCACAACGATTTCAACGCGCCCGCGGGCGGCGACGCTACTGATCGCATTCGTGAGCTCAAGTTCAAACCCTCCGAGGTACGGCGGAAGGTTGCAGATGATGTCAAGATATCGATTGTTGTAGGATTTAATTTCAACACTTAATGAAAACTGGGGGTTTACGCGCTCAGCGTACCCGTAGCCGGTCATTGATTTCACCGTTTGCTCCTTAAAAACCGGGTATGAAGGCCCCGGTTATTTCCCGCACCCATCGTAATACACAACCACCCTTCTTTCAACCTCGCTGAAGCTGATTCAAGAACCGCTTCATCATCTTCGGCGTAGGTGCAATCGACCAAAGGCCAAAGCGCTGAATAGAGGGCCAAAGGATCATCTTCATCATCACCTCGTGCTGAAGCGAAGGTTGGTTGAAGGATGAGGTAATCGGCTTTTGAAAGAGCAGTAGCAAACTCCTGGAGGAGGGAGTGGGTTCGACTCGCAGTATGGGGAACAAAGATGACGAGAATCTTTGAACCAGGGTAGCGGCTACGAAGCTCAGCTAAGGAGACTTCAATCTCACTGGGGTGATGGGCGTAATCATCATAGTAGCGGACCCCACCTTCCTCGCCCATGAACTCCAAGCGTCCACCAACTCCCCCAAAGGTTGCTATGCGAGCTCCTAATTGCGTAAAGGAGGGGGAACCTATCTCTTTTTTTGTGATATGGGCGGCGAACAAGAGCGAGCCGATGTGATCAAGGACGAGCTCGGGTGCTGAAACAACAACTTCAAAACGTTGATTCCCCACCCGATAGGTATTCTTCCCTTCGCTGATGATGGGATAGTCACTCTCCCCATCAAAGCCAAAACTACGAATTCTTACACCCTTTCTTTGACGCTTTGCCCACTCTCCGATGAGGCGCGAGCCAGCTTGGTCG
>JBBADN010000020.1:0-12056 GCA_041656455.1 Sphaerochaeta sp.
GAAGATCTTCTGGGGTTAGTGTTTCTCTAACTGTTATCTTATTCATCAAAAGCCTCTTGGATGATCACATCAATTATTTCAGGGTAGTTATACCCCGCTTCATGAGCTGCAGCAATAAAGCCACTATCCTCATTAATCGAGGGATTGATATTCACTTCCAGGACCCAGATGTTACCTTCATCATCTCCCCGCAGATCAATGCGACCATACCCTCTTTGACCAAAGATGCTCCAACATTTTAGTGAGATTGCTTCAATCTTTTCTTTGAGTGTGGACTCTACATCAAAGCTCCGATTGGTGTGCTGATAGGCAAAACAATCTTTATCCCACTTTGCATCGTAGCCAACGATCTTTACTTTCTCTTCGGGGTACTCACTATAGATCATCTCGGCAATAGGGAGGAGTATCGGTTCACGGTTCTTCGTGATGATCGAAACGTTAAACTCCCGATCCCCGACAAACTCCTCAATGAGGAGGTGCTCTTTTTTCGCCCTCTCAATCAACGTACGTATGTCTTCTAGGGAGTGAAGGGTTATTACCGAGTCATCACTAATGCCTACTGAGCCTTCCTCTGTTCGAGGCTTGCAGATAACGGTTTTACCCACAAACTCCGCCCCATTTGATTCAGTGAGCCAATGGGCAGTAGGGATATCGGCTGCTTTCATTAATTGTTTAGCCAGGAGCTTGTCACCACTAAGGTAGAGGGCGTGGGCGCTTCCTCCAGTAAAGCGAATTCCTGCCTTTTGAGCAAAGAGTGGAATGAGGTGGAGAAAGGAAGCACCGAGGTATGTTTCAACAAGGTTGAAGATGACTGTCTCCTTTTTTACTGTCGCAAAGAAGGAAAGATCACGATCAAAGGAGTGAAGCTTGGCCTTATAGCCAAGATCTTTCAGCGCCCGAGCAACCTGAAGAGCCTCCTCAAGGGTATCTACTTGGTCAGGTGCGGTAGTGAGTTCATCGCAATCGTGAAGAATAATGATTTCACTGTTCATTGCTTACTCGCTCAAGTGCAGAATCAACGATTTGTTTGATTAGCGTGTGGTACTCAATCCCCGCCATTTTGGCGAGAATAGGCAGATCTGAATCGATTGGGTGAAGACCCGCAAGGGGGTTTACTTCAATGAAGTTTACAGCGTTCCGTTGATCCATCTTCACATCCACCCTCCCCCCATCCCGGCACTGAAGGGCGCGGTAGGCATTAAGGGCTACATAGCTACACTCTTTTGATACTTCAGGATCAACGGGAAGATAACGCACTTCGTTAAGGTAGTTCTGTTTTGATTCGTAAGAATATACTCCTTTGCTAGAAACGATCTCCATTACGCCAATGACTCGAGCGTTCTTGTGTGTTCCAACAATTCCCACAGTGAACTCCCGCCCTGGAAGATATTCTTCAAGCAAGACTCCATCATGATAGCGAACCAAAAGATTTGCTACTGCGTTCTGTAACTCACCCTCTTTGTTGATGATTGAATGCTCATTAATACCCATCCCTGTTCCCCCACTGATGGGTTTTGCAAACAGAGGATAAGTGAGTGTAACAGAGTTCAAATCATCGATACTTTGGATGAAAGCGTACGGGCTTGTCGGAACGCCGTGTTGATGGACAATCATTTTTGCAATCGCCTTATGAAGAGTAATCGCAAGGGTGAAGGAATCGGAGAAGACGTAGGGAATTCGATATGCCTCAAGAAGGGCGGGGATTTGCGCCTCCCGACACAGGCCATGAAGCCCTTCAGCGATGTTAAAGACCAGTGGCCATCGCCTTCCTTCAACAAGGGCAGCAGTAAGATCAAAGATGCTGCCAATGCGCTCTGATTCATGGCCCAAGGTACGTAAGACATTTTCAATCGCCTCAATGGTGTGAATACTATCGAGCTCGGCGACCTCTTCGGGGGTGTATCCTTCTTGGAGGTATCGCTCCTTAAGATCATAGGTAAGAGCGATCTTCATATCATGAAATCCGGATAGAGAACGTGTTTTCCCTCGTAGTTGCGCAAAAGATACCCCCCTTCAGTGTGGGCGATTTCGTACTCTGGGAGGATAGGAACCTTTCCCCCTCCACCGGGGGTGTCGATGACATAGTATGGAATCGCAAGCCCACTGGTGTGTCCCCTCAGTCCATCCATAATCTTTTTACCTTCTTCAATCGTAGTCCTAAAGTGAGCCGAGCCGATAATCGCATCACATTGAAAGAGGTAGTACGGGCGAACTCGCAGGCGTAAGAGTTTGTGGAAGAGCTCTTTCATCACCGCCACAGAATCATTCACCCCTTTAAGGAGGACGGTTTGACTCCCTAAGACAATTCCGGCATCAGCAAGGCGATTACACGCTAACGCTGCTTGGTCAGTGAACTCGTTAGGATGGGTTGCATGAATATTGATGTACAGTGGCCGATATCGCTTCAGGATTTTAATTAACTGGGGTGTAATCCGTTGAGGAAGAACAAAGGGAACCTTCGTTCCAATTCGAACCATTTGAATGTGCTTGACCTGACTCAAGCGATTAAGCAAGTACTCGATTCGCTCATCACTGAGGGTAAGAGGGTCTCCCCCACTGATGATGACGTCCCGAATCTCTTTGTGGTCTTCGAGGTAGGTAAACGCCTCTTCCCAGTGAGATGGAAGGTGTTCACTATGCCCGCCTACGAGGCGCGAGCGGGTGCAGTAGCGACAGTACGTTGAGCAGAAACTCGTCACCAAAAATAGGGCACGGTCAGGGTAACGGTGAACGATTCCCCTAACTGGGCTTGTTTGTTCTTCACTGAGGGGATCAGCTGACTCCCCTATGGAAATGACGTGCTCTGAGGCGTGAGGAATGACTGTTTTCCTCAATGGGTCATCCGGGTCATTGGGGTTGATGAGACTCAGGTAATAAGGGGTAACAGAGAATGGTAGTTGATCCGCTGAATTCTGAAGCGCTTGGAGCTCTTCGGGCGTTGGGGTTAAGAACCGATAGAGCTGCTCGGGCGTTCGAATCCGATTTAATAGCTGCCAATGCCAACTATTCCACATTGCTAATGGCGTTTCAGCGAAAAAGCGTTTTCGGAAGAACGTTGTTCGGGAAATAGGATGTGACTTGGTGGAAAAAATCTCACCAGAAACGAGGGAAAGCGGAGGCTCATCATCAAGTGATGTAGCACGTAAAGTAGAGGCTTGCTCCACGGTAGCTCCTCGCGTTGGAACAAGACGGGGTTTCCGTCTTTTTCAGCGTCGTGTATATAGTCCTATAGTAGCACTCTTTTAAAATAAATACAGCTCATTCAGTCAGATCTTACTGCTGCTTTTTGAACTATTCCTACTTGAAATAGTGTATTAAGGAGAATGCATCCAAAGACAATCACTCCTCCAATGATGGTGTGACCAGAGGGCGTCTCATTGAGGATAATCCAAACGTAGATAATCCCAATGATCGTTTCTAAGGAGCTAATCAAAGCACTTTCTGCTGCTGCGATAAAGCGGGTTCCGTGACTAATCGAAAGCTGAGCAAAGGGAATGACGATCGCTCCTAGGATGAAGAGCGGAAGAAGGTTTTGAAGGGGAATCTGGATTTGAAACGATGAGATAAAAAGGGCGATTAGCGCAGCTACAAAGCCACCGAGAGCGCTGATCCCCATTCGGTTAAGCTTGGGGTTTTGCCTCAGGTATGAGAGGTTTGTTCCATAGAGCAGGGGCGACCACATATTAAAGAAGAAATCCTTTGCTTCAATGTGCCCAAGCTGGGAGCTGTACATGTACCCAATTCCTAAGAGCGCCCCAAGGGCAGCAAGGAGGGTGATTATGGGCGGTTTTTGCTTGTAGAAGATGAGCGAGTGCAGGGAGGCGAAGAACGGAGCGAGGCTAATCATCACCAAGGCGATCGCCGCGCCACTGACTGAGACACCAGTGGCGAAGGCTACCCCACTCGTCCCCCAAAGGAGGGCAGGAAAGATCATCTTCCGATGCTGTGTCTTTATGATGAGTACCGCTTCTTTCTTATGGGTAACCACGAAGATCGTTGAAACAACCAGAAAGGTGAACAACCCACGCCAAAATGCCGCCTTGAATCCAGCGACGTTGCTGAGACGAATTAAGAGTGCATCACTGCTTAAAACAAGGACCCCCACAAATGTGATGAGGATCCCTTTGAGATAGGTGGCGTCTTTTTTCACCATCAGATGAGAATGTGCATTTTTTCCTTGATCTTCTCAAGGTTCTCATCACCAATCCGATTGGCTTTTTTCGAGCCCTCGTGAATCAACTCTTTTACGATATCAAGGTGATTCTCGTAGTACGCTCGCTTCTCGCGCATCGGCTCGAGCAGATCATTTAACACTTCGTTGAGGCGCTGCTTACACGCAAAGCATGAAAGCGTCGCGTTGGTGCATCCTTTGTAAATCTCATCTGCCTCTTCAGGGTTAAAGACTTGGTGGTACTTATAGACGTTACACACCTCTGGATGACCAGGCATATCAGCGTGGATGCGCGAAGGATCGGTTACCGCTTTGCGCACGTGCTGCCAGACAACCTCAGGAGGATCAGAGAGGTAGATGGCATTCCCCATCGACTTACCCATCTTCGCATTCCCATCAAGACCAGCTAAGCGCCCAACAGCGCTGAGCTTTGCCCGCGGCTCGGTGATATTCGTTCCATAAAGCTTATTGAACTTTCGAACAATCTTTCGAGAAAGCTCAATGTGGGGAACTTGGTCTTCACCGACGGGGACTAAGTCCGCATTGATGAACGTGATATCAGCGGTCTGACTCACCGGATAACCTAAAAACCCGTAGGAGAGATCTTCGTAGCCGTAGTTTGAAGCTTCAGTTTTAATCGTCGGATTGTGCCGAAGTTGGTTCACAGAGACAATCATCGAATAGAAGACGGTGAGCTCGGCGATTGAGGTAATCTGTGATTGCTGAACAAAAGTCACTTTTTCGGGATCAAGACCAACAGAGAGGTTATCCATCGTGACATCCAAGATCGATTGATTAATGAGCTCGGGCTCTTTAAAGTGGGTGGTAAGTGCTTGGATATCCGCTAAGAGGATGAACGTCTCATACTCATCTTGAAGCTCTACCCTACTCTTCAGCGAACCAACATAGTGACCGAGGTGGAGTTTCCCGGTTGTTCGATCCCCAGTGAGAATTCGTTTCTTTTCACTCATATCGCCTCATCCTCCCCTTCTTTCGTCGAGGTGGGAATATTCACCCGAACCATCGTGTGCTCCATATTACAGGATGGGCACACCTCAGGGGTCTTGTGCGTTTCAAGGGATTGAATCAATTCAATTGTTGCCTTACACAACTGACATTGGTACTCATAAGACGGCATTACCTGACTCCTCTATAAAAAACTATCCAACGTACTAAGGATTTTGAATAGATCATCTTTTTCTATTTCGATTCCTTTGATTGTCACTACTTGACCATCAAGGAGGAACATCTTCATCAACTCGGAAAGGACGTAGCTCTTATTGGCTTTCTTCAAATTCGCCAAATAGCCACTACGAACCAGCTGAGAAAGGGTCTTCGCCTTTTTCTCATCTTCCATCGTGATCAACGCATGTAAAGCATAGGTGTTTTCTTCTTTTTCGTCAAAGAGGAGAAGGATCGATTCGCTTTGACGAATCACCTCTTCACTGAGGCCCAAATCTAAGTCAAAGAACGTTTGAGGATTCTCGGCGTAGAGGGCGATCGCGCTTTCTTTCATCAATGGAGCAATATCAGCGGGAAGGATCTTGCCACTCGGTGCTGAAAGAAGGGCGTAAGCAAGGGAATACTCCCCTAATGAGAAGAGGACTTTCCCATTCTTTGGCGAATAGAGCTCTAAAGGACTCTTCTTCATCCGAAAGAACGGTAGATCATCACTGCCTTGTTTTGTGGTTTTTGAGGACCACAACAAGGCGGTGTTCACTGCCACTTTTGGATACGTCGTCTCGAGCACTCCATAGATTCGACTTGTTTCTAAGTCGATCGGATACGCAGAACTTGAGGGTTCAATTACCAAACTAAGGCGCTCACTCTTCTCCCCAAAGTCGGGGATGAGTGTTTGGATCAATGCTTGATCTTTCGTTGTTACAAGAATCGTCTGATCTGTTGGAAGGTGATCAAGGGAAAACGTTACAGGTTTTCTCACCTCAGTCGTAGCACATCCACTGAGGAGAAATACGATGAGAAGAGTTAGCAGTGACGCCTTCGTTCTAGTCATCTTACGCCTTCTTTAATTCAAGATGCACGAGGCTACCTTGCAGCTCAAGTGCGTCATTCTTCAACGCTTTCTTTTCGATTGAATCAGCTAACGTTTCATCCTTGATCGATTGCTCAAAGGAGTTGAAAACTTCTTCAACTCGGCCATCACCATCGTAGGTGATCGTGATGCGGTCAGTCACTTCAAAGCCACTTTCCTTACGGAGGTTTTGAATTGCCCGAATAAGGTCACGCATCAACCCCTCGGCGAGGAGCTCTTCGGTGATCGTCGTATCAAAGCCAACCGTTAAAGAACCTTCGTTAATGACCTTCACCCCTTCCACTTCACTACGCTGGACGATGATGAGCTCATCTGTTACGTCAATCGTTCCATTGGAGTAGGAAAGTGTGTGGGCTCCCCCATCGAGGATTGCGCTAATGGTTGATGAATCAAAACCCTGGATTAACGCAGCTACTTCTTTCATATTCTTACCGAGCTTCCCTCCAAGGAGCTTGAAGTTTGCCTTTGCACTGTAGCTGACGAGGGCACTCTCATTTGCCTCGATCGAGACACTCTTCACGTTGAGTTCTTCGGCGATAATATCCTGCATCGAGGCGAGTACTTCTCGTTCATGGTCATCGCGGTCAACGAGGAAGAGCGTGCTTAAAGGCTGGCGAATCTTCAGGGTATGGCTTGCCCGCAGTGCCCGGCCTAAGGCGATCGCTTTCTGCGTTAAGCCCATCTGCTCTTCTAAGGTGAAGTTTCGCTCTTTCTCATCGTAGGTTGGGTAATCACAGAGGTGAATCGATTCCGCCATCTCATCCGATCTAAGGTTCAAGTAAATCTCTTCGGCGGTGAATGGGATGATTGGGGCAGCAACCTTGAGGAACGTCATCAAGACGGAATAGAGGGTATCATACGCCTGTTTCTTATCATCGTCGTTCTCCCCTTTCCAGAACCGGCGACGTGAGCGACGGATGTACCAGTTATTCAGCTCATCAAGGAATGGGGTGAAGTATGAACACCCTTTCTGAATATCATACGCATCAAAGGCCGCACTCACGTTTTCAACTAAGCGCGCAGTCGCACTGACGATCCACTGATCCATTGGATTCTTCAGCTCACTGTACGGAGTTACTGATGGTTCATAAGAATCGATATTTGCATAGGTAACGAAGAATGAGTACGCATTCCACAGCGGAAGAAGAAGGCTCTTTAAGACGTCTTTAACGGCGTCTTCACTGAACTTCAAATCCTCTGCTCGAACAACTGCACTATTCATCAAGGAGAAGCGCAGAGCATCCGCCCCATATTGGTTAATCATCTCCATCGGGTCGGTGTAGTTGCGCTCACTCTTACTCATCTTCTTGCCTTCAGCAGTTAAGACGATTCCGTTGGTGATGTTGTTGTAGAACGCTGGTTTTTCATACAGGCCGGCAGCAAGCACCGTTAACGTATAGAACCATCCGCGAGTTTGGTCTAAGCCTTCACAGATAAAGTCAGCGGGGAAGTGCTTTTCAAAGTACTCTTTGTTCTCAAACGGATAGTGTAGCTGTGCATAGGGCATAGACCCAGATTCAAACCAGCAGTCAAGGACATCAGGAATGCGCCGCATCGTCGACTTACCATCGGGACTTGGCCACGTAAGCTCATCGACAAAGTGCTTGTGTAAATCTGTTACTGTTTGTCCACACTTCGCCTCAAGCTCTTCTAAGCTTCCAATGACTTCGATGTGCTCACCATCATCGCTCTTCCATACGGGAATCGGGTTGCCCCAGAAGCGGTTCCGGCTAATTGCCCAATCGCGGGCGCCCTCTAACCACTTTCCAAAGCGCCCGTGCTTGAGGTGCTCAGGCATCCAGTAGATCTCTTCATTCGCAGCGAGCATGAACGGCTTAATCTTATTGATATCAACAAACCAGCTGCTCATCGCTCGATAGATCAGGGGCATCTTTGTCCGGTAGCAGAACGGGTATGGGTGAATGATCTTCTCTTCTCGGAAGAGAACGCCTTCGTTTTTCAGATAGGTGATAATGTCTTTATCACAATCTTTAACAAAGCGCCCTTCAAAGTCAGAAACGTCACTGGTGAAGTTACACTCCATGTCGATTGGACAGACGGTAGGAATACCGGTGCCTTTGAGGACTTGATAGTCGTCCTCACCAAAACCCGGGGCGGTATGAACAATACCCGATCCATCTTCGGTAGAAACGTAATCGCCTAAGACAGTAACAAACGCCCCACTCTCTTCTTTCAAGTTGGCGAAGTAGGGAAAGAGTGGCTCGTAGTGCTTCCCTTCATAGTAAGAGCCTTTGTGGGTCTCGATGATTTCGTACATCGTCTCATCACTGTAGTAGTGCCCGAGGCGCTCCTTTCCAAGGATGTAGAAAGCGTCATCACTGAGGTCATGAATCTTTACGTATTCAATGTCAGGACCAAAGGCTAAGGCGAGGTTCGATGGGAGGGTCCACGGTGTTGTCGTCCAGGCGAGGAAGTACGTGTTATCTTCACCATCAACTTTAAAGCGGACCGTAAGGGCTGGATCTTCAACATCCTGATACCCACCGAGGTTTACTTCAAAGTTTGAAAGGGGGCTGGCAAGTTTCGGGCTGTAGGGAAGAATGTTGTATCCTTCGTAGATGTACCCTTTCTCGTAGAGGGTCTTATACACCCACCAGATCGATTCCATGAAGGAAAGGTCCATCGTCCGATAGCTATCCTCCCAATCGACCCAGCGTCCGGTACGCTTAATTGTTGACTCCCACTCTTTGGTGTAGCGCAGAACAATGGAGCGACACATCTCGTTAAACTTGGCTACTCCAAACTCAACGATTGCTGAATAGCCACTGATGCCTTCACTCTTTTCAATTTCATATTCAACGGGAAGACCGTGACAGTCCCACCCAAAGCGGCGGTTTACCCGCCGGCCTTTCATCGTCTGGTAGCGGGGAATAGCGTCCTTAATCGTTCCTGGTACAAGGTGGCCAAAGTGGGGAAGACCCGTAGCGAAGGGAGGCCCGTCATAAAAGACGTACTCCTTCTCTTCTGGCCGAAATTCAATCGACTTCTTAAAGATATCGTTCTCCTCCCAAAAATGAAGGATTCCCTCTTCCATCTTTGGAAAGTCTACTCTTGGATTTACCGGACGAAACATACGTACTCCTCGCCTCTAAAGGCATTTTGTAATGTTGTTATTCTATTCATAAGAGGGATAAATGACAACAGTCATCTCAGAGTTGACCACATCCTAATGAACGAGTACTGTCAGGGTATGCGAGTCTTTTCCTTAAGTGATCGAATCAAACGCTTTGCCAGTATCTTTCGTGATGCTGGCTTTTCCCTCTACGTTGTAGGAGGGGCGGTTCGTGATTACCTCTTAGGGATTCCCAATAGCGATTACGATTACACCACCGATGCCCAACCTCATGAAGTCCAACGCCTCTTTCGCAGTGTTATTCCCACAGGAATCGCCCATGGGACAGTCACGGTAATCTTTGAAGGCGAGCACTACGAGGTAACGACATTTCGCAGTGACGGTGAATACACCGACCAGCGACGACCATCCTCAGTAACCTTTATTCGTTCGTTAGAAGAAGATTTAAAACGCCGCGATTTCACCATTAACGCCTTCGCCGCTTCGTGTGAAACGGGAGTTATTATTGATAATCACCACGGGTATGAAGATTTACAGGATAAAATTATCCGAGCAATTGGAAACCCCATCGAGCGCTTCGAAGAGGATGCACTAAGGATCATGCGTGCTGCCCGCTTTAGCGCCAAACTCAACTTTGATATTGAAGAGGCAACCTTCGAAGCGATGAGTTCACTCGCTGCGAACTTACAGAACATCTCGGTAGAGCGAATCCACGATGAGCTTACCCACCTTCTAATGAGTGATCACCCACGGAAAGGATTAGAGTACCTGTATAGCAGTGGAGCTCTTGAAGTAATTATGCCCGAACTCACCCAGGGTTCTGGTGTCGAACAAAAAGGCCATCACCACGAGGATGTGCTACAGCACTCCTTTACCACCCTTGAAAAAGTCGCTGAGTTAGGCGCATCACTCTACCTTCGCCTCGCAGCCCTCCTCCATGATGTCGCAAAGCCACTCACCCGCGGGGATAATGGAGTACGGTACACTTTCTACAACCATGAATTGGTTGGTGCCGAAGTCGCTCGTAAAATCCTACGCCGCCTCAAAGCCTCCAACGAAGAAGTAGATACCGTCACCCACTTAATCCGCCACCACATGTTTCACTACACCCCTGATATGAGTGATAGTGCGATCAGGCGCTTCATCGCAACAGTAGGATTGGAGACAATCCCTGATCTCTTCCGCCTACGTATTGCTGATCAACTCGCAATTAGTGGACACGCTAATACTGAGCTATTAGATGAATTCAGCCAACGGATCAACGCAATTCTTGAAGCAGATGACGCTCTGAGTATTAAAGATTTAGCGATAAACGGACGTGAGCTCATCGAGATGGGAATTCCTGCTGGAAAACAGATTGGACAGACACTGAAGTTTTTACTAGAAACAGTGTTAGATGACCCTGCTCAAAACACTAAAAAACAGCTTCTGGATATCGCTGAAAAGTATCAGGAGTTTTGTGGGTTTACTAAGGACTCGTAGGCAATCTTCGCAACCGCTTGCTCGGCAGCTTTCTTACTGCGGCCCTCTGCTGGGCCAAACATCTGCCCATTAACCATCACTTCAACAAAAAAAATGAAGTTATGATCGGGTCCTGTTTTCTTTACGAGGGTGTAGGTAGGAACAATACGCCACTTCTTTTGCATGTACTCCTGCAGTGTTGTTTTGTAATCACGGTGGTAATCATCTTCAACAACAGCAATAATGCGCTCGCCAAGAGTTTTAATGACAAACTCTTTCGCTCGAGGAAAGCCGTTATGAACGTAGCACGCTCCAAAGAGCGCTTCGGTGCAGTCAGCAAGCAGAGCTTTCTTTCGTCGCCCACCAGTTTGCTCCTCCCCTTTTCCAAGGTGAAGGTACTCGGCAATATTTAGTTTTTTTGCCGCTAAGGCGAGGCTATCTTCACTAACAACGATGGATTTAATCTTTGAAAGCTCCCCTTCTTCTTTTTCTGGGTACGCTTCGATTAAGGCGTCAGCGATGGCGAGGCCAAGGATTGAATCTCCAAGAAATTCAAGGCGCTCGTTGTTGTGGGTGCGGTCCCCCATCTCGTTGGCGTAGGAACGGTGGGTGAACGCAAGGTCGAGAAGATTCAGATCATCGATCCCAATCCCACTCTCTTCATTAAAGATAAGAAGCTCCCGTTCTCGCTCAGCAGCAAGAGTGGGAGCTTCCTTGATTCGGTGTTCGTCCATTGAATTATTACAGTTCAGTGGCGAGGAACTCGACAGCATCCTTAACGGTTTCAAACTCGTTTGCTTTCTCGTCGGGAATAGAGATACCAAGCTCTTCTTCGATCGCATAGACTAATTCATAGGTATCGAGACTATCGGCACCAAGGTCTTTGCGGAACGATGCTTCCATCGTAATTTTGGACTCATCGATCTCAAGCTTTTCAGCGATTAACGCTTTAACTTTTTCAAATACTTGGGTATTGTCCATTGTTTACTCCTGATTTACTTATTTGTCTTGCAGTTCAATGACCTGCACACCCCGATAGAAGCCACACTTAGGGCATACTCGGTGAGGGACAACCATGTTCCCGCACGTTCCGCAGCGTGAAAGCGTGGGGGCAGCAAGTTTCATGTTCGCCGCTTTTCGGCTCGCAGCTCTTGCTTTCGAAGTCTTATATTTGGGTGTTGCCATGACGTAATCCTCTTATTATCCATTCAAAATTTTGACACGCTTGGTAGAATAACGAAAAACCACTAAAGCGTCAATAACTCAGGGTAGTCCTT
>JBBADN010000021.1:0-12045 GCA_041656455.1 Sphaerochaeta sp.
TCCATAGATTCCTTCGGTGTTAATAAAGGCGTGGTTAACAATCGCCCGCCAATCGTAGCCCCGGTGCATAAAGATTCCTGGTAAATTCCTTCCAACTAAGCCGTAGAGGACAAAGATGAGGGAAAGGATCACCAGCGGCCAGCCACTAATCCGCCGTGATGCTTCAAGGACGAGGATGATCAGCATCGTTCCAAAGATTACATCGTTGACGTTTGGTGAGCCCATGCGGTTAATAAATCCAACATAATCGACCCACACGTACACTGCGACGGAGATCGATGCGAGGGCGAGGACGATATCGTACCACGGAATCGTCCGTCGGCTTGATTTCTTACTGCGGGGGTAAAGGAAGAACGTCATAAAGAGCATTGCAGCGACATGGAGGCTGCGGTGGAGGTGGGTTGCGGGATACCCAATCGCTGCAGTGATAAAATGGTAAAAGGCGATTGCAATCGAAGCCCAGTACACCCCAACTGCTAAGGCATGCCGATCAAATCTCCGCGTTGCTGATTCCTTTTCAAATTGCTCGAGGATCTTTTGTTGCTTCAACTCTTGTTCAGTGTTCAGATTATCTAGTGAGATTTTTTCCATAGTCGCTTCATTCCTTTGAGGTACATGGTGACCGCTTTATGGTGGGGAAGGTCTGTGCCTTTGATAAGGACTTTGCCTTCGACCGTAATCGAAACCAGTGCAGTCTGGGAGTGGATCCACGCAAAGGAGGGGAAGATTTCATCGATGTTGTACATGACGATCATGCTATCTTCAACAGTGGTATCCCCTTTATAGTTGGGGATTCCCGCTCCATAGCCGGCGACCCGAATCGTGGTAAGGCGGAAGGTATGATCCTCAGTGACGGTGTACTCCTCGATCCAGGGGATGTGTTCATAGGAGTGAATCCATTCAAACACAACTGTGTCACCAACCTTACTCGGTAAGGAAGCGAGGAGGGTTCCATTATCCTGATCTTGGATGATGATCGCCAAATCCTCGCTTATCCAGAGAAGGTACCCTGCCCCCATGATTAGGAGCAGCACACCGATGAGCAGCGCAATCGCTACTCGGTGATGCATCGCCTACCAACCCATCTCGCGGTAGTAGCGCTCAGAGCCTTCGTGGTAAGGAATACCAACACCAACGTGACTGTTCTCGTAGGTGATGTGTTCCTTTGCCGTTGCGTGAGCGGCTTGGATGTCATCGATATTCTCAAAAATACCCTTGGTCAGCTCATACGCTACTTCTTCAGGCATATCCGTCGTAGTTGCAAGAATGTTGCGCACTGCAACCGTTGCAACGTCACCGGCCATGTCGTACGTATCAGCAGGGATGATCTCCTGGGTGAAGAAGGGGTACGTAGCCATCAAGGTAGCAAGGCCTTCGCCCCCAATGGGAACAAGGACGATCTGAGCAGAGGTGCCAAGTTCCATAATCGTGGCATTAGGAATACCACTCGTTACAAAGACTGCGTCCATCTGGTTATTTTTTAACTGGCTAATCGCTTCACCGTAGTTGAGGTAGTCAATCTTACTATCAGCATACGTCATTCCGTGCGCTTCATACATTAAGCGAGCGTTCAGCTCAACACCGGAGTTAGGTGCTCCAACACCAACACGCTTGTTCTTTAAGTCGTAGAAGGATTTAATTCCCGTCTTATCGGTCGTGACCAATTGGACGTAGTTCGGATACAAGCCTAAGAGAGCACGCAGTTCGCTAAAGGGCTTTCCCCCTTCGTACGGACCGTACGCTTCATACGCCTGAGCAACAGCATCACTCATTAAGATCGCAACTTCAGCGCGGCCTTCTTTCAGCAACGTTAAGTTCTCAGCAGAGGCACCCGTTGCTTGGGCGGAAGACTTGTAGCCAAGCCGATTTTGGAAGAGAGCACTGAAAGCGCCACCGATGGGGTAGTACAGGCCGCTTGTCGGGCCCGTTGCTACGGTGAGAAAATACTTACTCTTATCAAAGCTGGCACTTTTGGCCCCTTCATCCTGACCAGCAGCAAAGATTGGACTTGCAAGTAGGACAAGAGCGAGGGTAATCGCTAAAACGTGTCGTTTCTTCATAAGAAAACTCCTCATTAAAATATCAGGCATACGCCTGTAATTCGCATATGATGTGGCTAACAGCTCACAGGTAAATATGTGATTATACCAAAGATGAAGTCCGATATTCAAGGTATAGATGAAGAATGTGCCACCTAAAGTGGGTTGTCAAGGATTCGTCAGGAAAATGAATCTGAGGAAAAAAGAACGATTTTGTTCCCTCTAGGCAGAGGAAGGCCCTTGGTATTATGATGGGCTTATGACACGTAATCAGTTCTTTCGAATCGTAGAAATGCGAACAAAAATCATCAGTATGGGGACGTTTTTCATGGCGAGCGTCTACGGATATTACCTCACCAAAAGCGTCGATTGGCACGTCTTTATCATCATGCTGCTAGCAACGCTCGCCGTTGACATGGGGACGACTGGCTTTAATACGTACTTTGATTTTCGCCGGGGAACTGATAACAAAGAGTACACCGAAGAGAGCGGAAAAGTCCTCGTCCATGAAGGGGTTTCTCCGTCAGCGGCGTTCACTGTTTCCGCTATTTTGTTTGCAATCGCGGCAATTCTAGGCCTCTACCTCGCCTCAATTACCAGCTGGTACTTACTCGTCGTTGGTGGGATTTGTATGCTCGTAGGTTTTGTCTATACCGCAGGGCCTTTTCCAATCTCTCGAACGCCCTTTGGCGAAATCTTTGCTGGTGGGTTTTTAGGAACTGTCCTCTTCCTCATTGTCCTCTACGTCCAAGGTATTGAACTTACTTACGTTCACTTCCTTGCAACGATTCCATTGTGGATTCACATCGCCATGATTCTCTCCGTGAACAACACGTGTGATTTAGTGGGAGATAAAGCGAATGGGCGAAAGACCCTCAGTATTCTCCTCGGTCCGGCGAAAGCCCCATATTTAATCGTTGTTGAAGGTGTTATCGTCTATACAACTATTTTGGTGCTCACCATCAGTGGGATCTACCCCCTCCTTGCTGGAGTTATTAACTTTTTCGGCTTCTTTATCTGGCTTGATTCGTATAAAAAGATGAAGAAGGCGAGCTTTGTTGCTGCGACAAAAGAGCCCAATATGGGCCTGATCAGCAAAGCTCACCTCGCCTTGGTCGGCACCTTCATTATTGGGTTTTTGGTAAGCTCGTTTCTGGTTTTGTAATCGTAGCAGCAAATATTGAGTTAATTATTCCCAGGAGTGCAGACATCGAGAAGAGCACTTCGATTCCAACCGCTTGCCAAATGAATCCGCCTAAGAGGGCGATTAGGACGCTGATTAAGTGGTTAACCGAGATTCCGGTGGTAAGCGTTGCGGTGAGCTCTTCGCGGCTTTCGGAGAGATCCATCACATAGACGTTACTCGCCATGCTCGCCAAGCTTATGATTGAATCTAAGACAAAGTTAACCGCTACAACGTAAAAGGCGATGTGCATTGGGAAAAGGCGGTGGGCGAAGCCGTAAAGGAAACATACGACAACTAGGATAAGGGTGTCGGTGACCATGACGACTCTGTAGCCAAGGCGGTCAACGATTCGCCCAATCGCTGGGGAAAGAACCATACCAAAAAGAGCACAAATTGCTAAGAGAAAACTGATTGTTGTGGTGGTTGCTCCATAGACGAGAATCAAGACGTACGGGGCAAACGTTAAGAAGATCTGTTTACGGGCGCCGTAAAAGACTTCAAGCATGTAGAACTTAAAGAACTTCTTTCGAAAGTAAAGGCGACTGCGTTTGACGGTCTGCCCTTGTTCCTTCATAGCAAGGACGGTGAGCGTCGATGCAAGCAGCAAAACGGATGCGATCGCAAAGACCGTCTTAAAGGCGGTGGTGTCTTGGCGGGAGAAACCGAGGCGGGCGAAGATCAGGAAGATGACACTGACTACTAAGTAGCCGATAATATTTCCCCCCTGGCCAATCGCTGATGTTATCCCTAAAGACGTTCCGCCTTTCTCCTCTTTGGCAAAGTAGAGGCTCATCGATGATTTAATCGGCATCACCACGTGCTCACCAGTGGAGAAGACAACCATAAAGAGGATAACAACCACTTTCGATGAGCCCATGAACAGAAGCCCAAGGGTTCCAGCGAGCATAATGGCTGTTCCTACTTTAAAGACTTTTGTTTCACTGAAGCGGTGCATAGCCGCGAGAATAAAGATTAACAGTAAGCCTGGAAGCTCCCGAAAGAACTCAACAATTCCTCGTTCAAACTCGGTAATGTGAACAATTTCCGCGAGGTAGTTATCTTGAACACCCCGGTAAAAGCCGTAGGCGAGGCCACTGAATAAAATTGTTGCAATAAAGATTTTAAGGTTTGAGTCTTTTTTGTAGATTGATTCTTTCGATGTGCTCATACCGCCGACTATGGTTAATGTGCCCCATTGTGTCAATAACTTCTTGCCACCGCGTTAAGAACGCCGTAGGCTACCCGTATGAAGAAACACGTTATGGTTATTACTGGATCAAGCCGGGGCTTAGGTGAAGGCCTTGCTCGGTTAGCCGCCCAAGATGGGTATAGCGTCGCCCTCTGTGCTCGCTCAATAGATACATTAGAAGCATTAAGTGAAGAGCTCAATGCCCAAGGCTATGATACCCACCCGTTTTACATGGATCTGCGGGACATTGCTTCAATTCGTGCTGCGTTTACCACGATTGAAGAGACTCTTGGACCAATCGAGGTATTAATTAACAACGCCGGGATGGGAAATCCAATTCCAGCGACGGACGTGACTGAAGAGGATTGGGATGAGTTAATTGATCTAAACCTTAAAGGAACGTTCTTCGCTGCCCAAGAGGCGGGAAAGCGCATGATCAAAAGAGGGTATGGGCGTATTGTAAATATCTCTAGCCAAGCAGCCCAAGTCGTCATCCAAGATGAGAGCGTCTACTGCACCAGTAAGGCAGGGGTGACGATGATGACCAAAGCCCTCGCCTACGAGTGGGCGTCGTTTGGCGTTACCGTCAACGCAATCGCCCCGACGTTCATTCGAACCCCAGGAACCGCCAAGCGCCTCGATGATCCCGTCTTTGGCAAATCAATTATCAATCGCATACCCGCCGGGCGAACTGCTACAATTGAGGAGTGTTATCAAGCGATTCGTTACTTCATCGGAGAGAACACCGCCATTGTGACAGGGACTCAGCTCCTCCTTGATGGAGGATGGACCCTCGCCTAAGGGTTGAGTGTTTCGTTTTTTCTCGCTGCTTTTTCAAGGCGGTTGTTAATTGCCAAGCCAAAGCCTTCATTGGGCAGGCGTTTGGCAATTAACGCTCGTAATCCTTTTTGATCGAGCTCGCGAAGTGCCCAGTAGAGCTTCTGAGCAGCTTCGGTAACATCAGCAGTCTTGCTGATGAAAATCGTCTGCCCTTCAAACAAGAGGGTGGTTGGCTCAAAGAGAAGAATCCCAATATCACTATGATTCCGATACGCTTCGATATCATCTACTAAATACAATGGTGTCTTTGGCGCGTAGTGGTTTTCCAGTAAGCCCGGGCTTTCGGGATGATCGGAAGGTGGGTGGCTTTGATCTGCTAATTGCACATTCGGCAAAAACTCTCGAAGTTCTTCAAGGCCAATCTTTCCGGGTCGAAGAATCGTGGGGACCTCAGTTGCGAGGGAGAGCACCGTTGATTCAATTCCAACGGTACATGAGCCACCATCGATAATCGCATCGATGCGCCCACCAAGTTGGTCGGCGACGTGGGCGGCGGTTGTTGGACTTGTTTGGCCAAACCGATTTGCCGAAGGGGCGGCGATTGGTTTCCCACTGAGGGCGATGAGGGAGCGAGCAATTGGGTTATTTGGCATCCGAACGGCAACCGTTGGACTCCCCGCTGTTACAATATCCGCGATCGAAGGGTGTTTCTTCACCACGAGGGTCAGAGGCCCAGGCCAAAAGTGATCAGCAAGTTCTTGGGCTCGCTCGTCCCACTGACTGACCACACCCTCCAGTTGGTTCACTGTAGCGACGTGGACGATGAGGGGATCAAAGAATGGCCGCTCTTTTGCTTCAAAGATTCGCTGTACCGCTGCTACATTCGTTGCATCCGCCCCAAGGCCGTAGACCGTCTCCGTTGGAAAGGCAACGAGCTTTCCTTGGGCGAGTAGATATGCGCCACCTTCTAAGGCCTTCGGAATTTGGCGGGCAGGGTGGGGGTAGGTGGTAAGAAACGAAAGGACCTCTTCAATCGTGTGAAAGAAGAAGGAGACTCCAGTTGAGTCGATAATGGGTAGGGGGATGTTTGCCCGTAAGGTAAAACCTTCCTCTAGGTGGTACTCAACTCCCCTGAGCGGGACTTTTTGACCATCTTGGTAGACGCGCAGATCTTTGATTTGGTGAAGCAGATCGGCGTACTTGAGGTAGAGAGAACTGGGGGTCGTCACGATTGAAGGAATCATCGCTTAACCTTACTCAAAAGGTGTTCTTCGCTCAAGCTCAACCACCAATAATTTTAATAAGAACTCGCTTGGTTCGTTTGCCATCAAACTCGTAGTAGAAGATCTGCTCCCACGTACCAAAGTCGAGTGTTCCGTTGGTGATCGCACAGACGCTTTCGCGGCCCATAATTGTTCGCTTTAAGTGGGCGTCAGCGTTATCCTCATACCCGTTGTGGCGGTAGCGGGAGTACGGCTTTTCTGGGGCGAGGCCTTCAAGCCACACCTCATAGTCGTGGTGGAGCCCCGACTCATCGTCGTTGATGAAGACGCTTGCAGTAATATTCATCGCGTTGATTAAAACCAAGCCCTCGGTAATACCGCTCTCATCGATGGCATCTTGAACGAGGTGGGTAATATTTACTAGCCCCCGGCGCGTTGGAAGATTAAAAGTTAATTCTTTCCGAAAGTGTTTCATGTCTATCCTCCTTGCTCTACAATACCCAAAGGAGAGTAGGTGGTCTATGGTATACTCTTTCTTGGAGGCGCAATGAAATTACTCATAAGTGCAGATATCCACATGGGCCGGAAGCCGAGCGTTGGCTCCTTGATTGATGTCAGTGGTCACTCAGCGTGGAAAAAACTCGTATCAACAGCGATCGAACACCGCGTTGACGCCCTCATTCTTGCCGGAGACGTTGTTGATAAGAATGATCTGTGGTTCTCCGTCTATGGGCACATCCTTGAGGGGCTGAAGCAGCTCGATAGTGAAGGAATTCGCGTCTTTGGTGTTGCTGGGAACCACGATGCAACACTCTTCAGTCAATTAGCTCGTGAACTCTCCTCGCTTACGATTATCGGCAACGGGGGGAATTGGGAGCGCGTTGATTTTAACAGCATTGAGCTCATCGGGTGGTCATTTCCTCAATCTAGTGTGAAAGAAAACCCCTTTGAGTCATTTGTCCCAAAAAAATCTTCGAAGCTCAGTGTAGGAATCCTGCACACCGACGTTGGCTCTCAAGCAAGTTCATACGCGCCAACCCAACTCTCTGATTACCAGCACAGTGACGTTGATGTGTGGATGCTCGGTCACATCCATAAGCCAGGTCAACTTGGTGATCAAGCGGTCTATTACTGCGGCTCCCCATACCCCTTAGACCGTAGTGAAACCGGGAGCCACGGCGCGTATCTACTTACATCAGAGTCCCTAATCGAGTGGGAAGAGATTCGCCACCTTCAAATCGCGCCGTATCGTTTTGAAGAGTTGGAGGTTGACCTCAGTGACTGTGCTGATACCGCTGCAATCGAAACTCAAATCACCCAAGCCTTTCACACTGAATTTGATGAGTTTGAAGAAGATGTCTTTGTCCGCCTTACTGTAACAGGAAGGATCGACCAACGCCTCTTAGAAGATAATCTTTTTGGGGACGAGGAACGGTACATTGAATTCTTAACGTTACAGAAGGGGGGGATACTCTACGTTGATCGAATCTACACCAACGCTACAACCCCTCCTTTAGATATTGATGAAATCGCGAAGGGCAGTGGCCCCGCTGCTCTCTTAGCGCAGCAGATTTTAGACCCAGCAATGATCGATCAATGGGCGAACGAATATCGAGTTCTTGAAGAAGATTCATTTCACAGTAGCATCTACCGATCCCTTCCGCCGAATCAGAGCCCAATTGAAGAGGTGCGCCTCATCGTCCGTGAAGAAGCGCTCTTAATTCTTCAAACGATGATGAACCAAATCCAGGAGGAGCAATGAAGCAGCGCTACGCCCTTTCATCTATTACCATCAGTCGCGCCCCCGGCTTTACGGATACGCAATTCCCCGTCATTGAGCACCTCTCTGATTCGCTTAACATCGTCTATGGACCCAATGGGGTAGGAAAGTCCACGTTATTAAGAAATATTCGCTCACTGATCTATCAAAGCGGACCGAGTGTTGAAAGTGACGCTCGAGGGGTGCTTACGATTAACGGTCAGAAGTGGGACCTCGATCGCAACCGAAGGACAGTAACTCATCAGCGCCAAGGTGATAGTGAAAAGAGTGACCTCCCTGGGATTAATGAAGAGTTTAGTGAGGCGTATTGGTTCGCCCTTCATGAGCTCATTAACGCTTCAGCAGAAGATTACCCCCAATTCTTTGAACGCGCCCAGCGACAGATGCAAGGTGGCGTTGACCTTGAGGGTGCGAAGAAAAGGGTGGACGCTCTTGAGAATTTCCACAAAGGCTATCTTAAATTAGCCAAGGAAGTAAGAGACGCGAAAGAGGCACGAAATGTACGTCAAAAAGAAGTTGAAAAGAATAAAGACCTCCCTATTGAAATTGCTACTCTTGAGGAAAGCCTTGCTCAAAGGCCCCATCTCGAAGTGCGGCTGAAGGAGTTACAAACGATTCAAGCGTACCGCGAAGCCAAACAGCGGTATGATGAGCTCGATAACCGCCTTAATGAGTACGACCCGCGCCTTGAACGGCTGAGGCGAGCGGCTCTTGATACTCTTGATGGGTTTGAAGCTACCTACAACGATCGAAAAAAAGCCCACGCTGATCTAGCAAACGAAGTTGCTGAATATCAGCAAATAATCGCCCGCCTCAACGTAGATGAACACATTCTTACCGATCAGGAATACCCCCGTCGCCTTGAAGAAGCACTTAAAGCCGCCCAAGGGTATGATGAGCGAATCAAGCGCGGGCGCGAAGAGCTTGCTGAAAAAGAGGGAAAGCTCCAAAGCTGGAACGACCAGCACGCCTTCTTTGCTCAAGAGGTCAGCCGGGAAGAGAACCTTCAAGAGTTTATCACGACCTTTGGCGAGCTCGCCCAAAGTGATGAAGCGCTTCGCTCCTCATTTCTTGTGTCTGAAAAGAATCTTAGTGAACATCCTGAGCCCAGCAGTGAAGAAGAGGAGGCGATTAACACCCTTCGAAGTCTCAAGCAAACACTTACTAAGAGTCAGGGCAGTAATAGTGGATCTTGGCAGATGGGAATTATCCTCGCCCTCCTTGGAATCTTTGGTAGTGGCTCCGTTGTTCTTGGAATCCTCGGATATGTTACCCCCGCGATCATCTTCGGCATGTTAGGGGCAGGTGCGCTCATTCTTTTAGGGGTTTTCATCGGAAAGTACATCACGAGTAATCCAAAAACGAAAACAGTAGTAAATGAATACCTTGAAATCAGCCCTAATGCGACGAATGAAGAGCTCCTCGCTGCGTGCGTAGCGCGTCTTACTACCCTTGAGCTGAAGAAAGACGCCTATGGGGAAGCAAAGCGACTTTACGAGGTAAAAAAAGGGAAGTTCGAAGAGCACCTTACCTCCTATAAAGAGCTGTACCAGGCGTTTTCAATTCCGACGAATACAACCTTTGAAGGTGCGCGCTTTTATAACATCGGTGAACACCTTCGATCGTGGTCTGCGCTTCTGATCGAAGTGCGAGGTCAAGAACAGAAGCTCCGAAGCATCGAAGACACGTTTGAAAAAGCAGTAGATACCCTTTCGGAATTAACAAATCTTGAACGCTCAACGATTACCCTCGCAGGGGTGAGTGAGTACCTTCGCCAAGTAGAAGAAGCCCAGCGCACTCAAAAAAACCTCACGCGTGCTGAAAAGACACTTGCCCAAGCAACAGCCGCCCTCGCTGAGGCGAAGAGTAGAGTAGATCAATGGTATGAAACATATGAGATCGAGAACCGAGCGAGCGCGGAAGAACTCTTTGATTCGGTACCTGATTACAATGAGCTCTACGACAAGCGAGCGGGCCTTTCACTACGCCTAATGGAGTTTGATCGGTCAATTGCTATTGAAGCAGCAGAGATGGATGCTTCAAAGCTCGGTCTTATGATTAAAGAGAATGAAGCAGAGTTAGAACGCCTTGAAGAGAAGTATACGCGCCTCATCCAAGCCCAGGAGCGATACGACCGCGCCTCAGTCGACGCTGAGTATGAGATTGCTGAACTGAACTACAACCAGGCGATAGAGGATCTTGATCTTCACCGCCAAAACGCAACGCGCAAGCGCTTTACCTATCAGATTATTACCAAGCTCCAGGAGCAAACACTCGCCGACCACCAACCGAAGGTGATCCAAGAATCATCTACGTGGCTTGAGCGCATCACCCACAACCGCTACACCCTCGCAGCCGGTGATACGAACTTCCAAGTCAAAGACCACGTTGCTAACCGTACCCAAACCCTTGAGGAGCTTTCCAGCGGAACGCGCATCCAACTCCTCTTTGCCTTACGGATGGGGTATTTAGCGAGTTTAGAGAAGGAAGACATCGCTCTTCCGATCTTCTTTGATGAGATTATGGCAAACAGTGATGACGAACGCTCGATAGCAATCGCCGCTGCGATTGGAGAAATCGCCCTAGAGCGCCAAGTCTTTTATGCAACTGCCCAGCTTGATGAAGTTCAGAAACTTGAAGCTCAGCTTGACAAAAAACCCCTTGTAATCGACTTAGAAGCGCTTTCAAACAAAGAAGCAGAGCAAAAGCGCCCCTTTCATCCTCCCCAACCCAAAGAAAAGAAAACAATTCCTTTTGATGAAGATTACGATAACTACGCCAAGCTCCTTGGAATCGCCCAAGCGGGGCTCTTTGATCACATTGGAGGCCTCTCTGCGTGGTACTTAGTGACGACGAGCCAAGAGCTGCATAATCTTTTAGAGCGCAACTTCACCACCTGTGGAGTTGCCCGTCGCACCTCCGACATCCTGCGAGGACGCTTTGCCCTCCTCGAGAAAGCTCAGAAGCTTGCCCAAGAGGGGAGGGAAAAGACTCTTTTGCCTGCCCATCTTGGTGATCCTGAGCTCACGTTGAACCGCAAGACAAATTACTATCAACAAATTCTTGATTTTGTTGCTGCCCACAAACCAACTGGTTCACTCCTCCTTGAAGCAATTGAGACCAAAGTGATCAAGAATATCTCCGGTGATATGGTTCAAACCCTCACCAACTGGATGTTCGAAAACTCTTTCCTCAATGAAGAGCCGCAGCACAGCAAGGAAGACATTATCGCCCTCCTCGCCCTTGAGGATGAGACAATTACCCAAGGAAGTGAGACCCAATACATTCTTGAGCGCTATTTGGATCATATTCTTGCCCCGTAGAGCAGAATATGGCGTATACTCAAGGACATGTATAAATCTACCATCCGGGCGTGTTATATAGGGAGCTTCATTGGATCAATCACGGTCAACCTAGCGCCCCTGCTTTTCGTAATCTTTATGAACCAGTTTGGTTTGAACTTCGAAGAGGTTGGCCGGCTCGTTCTATTAAACTTCGGCCTTCAAATTTTCACGAGTCTTCTCTTTAGCTCTGCAGTCGATCGATGGGGACAAAAACCCTTCATCGTCTTTGCCCACGTGATGGCGTTCATTGGATTGGTTGTCCTAGCGTTTACCCCAGTGCTCTTTACAACGATTCCATATTTAGGCCTTGTAGGGGCAACGGTGTTGTACTCAATCGGGGCTGGGCTCTTTGAGTTACAGCTCAGTGCGATAATCCAATCGATCCCTTCTGATAACAAAGAAGGGGCGATGAACCTCCTTCACTCCTTCTACGCGTGGGGATTAATTCTAGTTGTCATCCTCACCACGCTTTTTCTCTCAATCTTTGGGAAAGGATCATGGCCG
>JBBADN010000022.1:0-11995 GCA_041656455.1 Sphaerochaeta sp.
CGGCGTTCTTTACGATTTCAGTAACACCGAGGGGGTACTCAACAGGAGCACTGACGACGGGGGTCCGAACTGGCTCTGGGGCTGGTGCTGGAACTACTTCTGCAACTGCATGGTCTTCAGGTTTGGCGAGTTCAGTGGCGGTCAGTGCTGTACTTTTAAAGTACTCTATAACCACATCACTTAAGAGGTCGCCTTCGCTGATTACTCGGCCAAACATCGAATATCCATCACCACCAGCGGCCATGAAGTCGTTGGTAGCAACAAGGTACGTCTTATTCTTATCAATTTCTTGACCATGGAGTAAGACTCGGACGATTCGATGACCAGGATCGGCAAAGCGGTTGTATACCACCGTCAAGTCAGTTTGAGAGAATCCACCGTTTTCACCAGGGAGCATACGGTAGCCGTGCTCAAGCGCTGCATAGACGTCAGCACCAGTGATCTCAGCTACAGTGATGATATTAGTGAACGGAAGAACGTTAATCACATCACCGATTGTAATCGGGCCAGCTTTCAAGGAAGAACGGATTCCACCACCGTTGGTGATAGTAAAGTCCGCACCAGTGCTGGCAGTCATTGCAGCGGTAATAATCTTGGAGAGGTTGGTCGGTTGGGTACGAACGTGTGCACGCTCACCATCCAAGTCGACAGGAATCGTTGCGATTACTTGGTTAAGGAGGCTTCCAAGCTGCCCTTCCATGTACGCTACATACTCATCGACTTCAGCGTTGTTTGGAACATCAACAATACCAAACTCGCGGGCGAGGTCGCTGTTTGCAGCATCAAGGACATCTTCAGCGGGAATCAGCATCGGCGTCGTTGCCACTGCTTTTCCACCACGGACGGTAATCTCAACAACACCAACGTTCTTCAGGTATTCACCAGCAGAGACGATGTACGTGTCATTAATCTTTAAGCCGTGCTCAAGCGTTGAGTGGGAGTGACCATCAACAAAGAGATCAATGCCATCAATGGCTCGAACAATCATGTCACTGGTAAGACCACTTTCGCCGTCGGGATCAAGGCCAATGTGTCCAAGGACGATGACGTAGTCCACATAGCTGCGGGCAATATCAATCGCTTCTTGGCCGATGGCGAAGATCTCTTCGTTAAGGAACTTAATTCCTTGAGTGTTCTTCGGGTGACTCTTCGTCGTCGTATCAGGGGTGGTTAGACCAACAACTGCGACTTTAAAGCCGTTGTAGTTGTACACCTGGTACGGTTGGAAGACGAGATAGTCATCCTCATCAACAATATTTGCAGTGAGGATTCGCAGGGTGGAGTAGTCCTCGGCGAGTTCAGCGGCTTCAACAAGGCGTTGGTAGCCGTAGTTAAAGTCGTGGTTTCCAGGAGCTACTGCATCGTAGCCGAGCATATCCAAGAGAACTCCAACGGTCTCCCCTTCAAAGAGGTTCGCGAGGTTCGTTCCGTGGGATACATCACCAGCATCCAAGAGCAAGATGTTATCGGTGATCGAGCGACCAACCTCAAGCATCGTTGCAAGCTTGGAATAGCCCATTCCACCATCACTGGGGGTAATGCGGGCGTGAACGTCATTGGTGTGAACAACGAACAAGTCGAAGTCCTGATCACCAGCGGCGTTCTTTACGATTTCAGTAACACCGAGGGGGTACTCAACAGGAGCACTGACGACGGGGATCCGAACTGGCGCTGGGGCTGGAGCTGGAGCTACCTCAACTACTGGAGCGGGTTCTTCAGCGACAACAACAACTGGTTCGGGGACGAAGTCAAGAATTGCAAGCTCTTCAGGGGATGCAACCATCCGATCCAAAATAGCAGGATCGTTGGGGAGCGTTACCATTAAGGTATATCCCATTTGGTTTGCAAACGGTTCAAATGCGGCGGCAAGATCACTCTTGTACGGCTCGACTAAATCACTTGCTGGAAGGACCAGGGGAAGTGTGTCGATTACTCGGCCATGGTCGACGCTTACGACGACTCCACCAATAGAACGCAACTGCTCTTCAGCGCGGACGATTAAGGTGTTGTTCACAACCTTCGCCGTCTCCGGTCCATTGCCATCAACGATCAAGTCAATGCCGTGTAAGGATTGAGCAAGATCACTGGAGCTAAAGGCACCTTCGCCTAAGTCAGTGAGAACGATAAGGTAGTCTACGTACTCGCGAGCGACATCAACGGCAAACTGAGCGTTATCTACAATAACATCAGCAGCAAAGCTCACTCCTTGGACATCCTTCGGAGCCACCACACCAACAACACCAACGTTGAATCCGTTGAAGTCATAGACTTGGTACGGCTGGAAGAGTAAGTACTCTTCATCATCGAGGACGTTCACTGCAAGTGGGAGGGCTTTCTTAGTCCCTTCAAGTCCGAGTTCAATCTGCACTGCTTGGGGCAGGTAAGCATCAACACCGAGCTCATCAACGATTGACGCTGCGGCGATTGCTGCTTCGGCGGGAATTTCACCAACATCACCGGTGTTGAGGAACAACCAGTTATCGGTAAGTTCGCGCCCTGCTTTTACGGCAGTGGAGAGTTTGGCAATTCCTACGCCACCGTTTTCAGTAAAGATGTTTCCCTTCACATCATTGGTGTGAATAATGACCAAATCGAACACCTCATTTCCATCGGCGTTCTTTACGATCGGGCGAACATCATACGGATAGACGATCCCTTCTTCAACAGGTACTACTACTGCCTCAGGGGGAGCGACTACTACTGGAGCCGGTTCTACCGCAACAGGAGCTGCTGGTTCAGCTACTACCGGGGCCGGGGCCGGGGCCGGGGCTGGTGCCGGGGCCGGGGCCGGGGCTGGCTCAACTGCCGCTGGAGGAATTGGCTCAACCTTGGCTGTGCTTGCACAGCTGACGAGTGAAAGAGCCAATAGTGTGACCAGCAAGGCCGTCAAAATTGTGCTTGAAAAACGTTTCACGGTTTTCCTCCTCTTTAATTTGCATGTCGTTGCATAAATGCGTACAGATACTATAACACACCTAAGCCAAGTGCGATACCGTAAACATAGCTTTTCAGCCCTCTTAATGCCTACTCTTTTCGAAAGAACAAAAAAATAACCTGCGGAGCGTTCATCCACAGGTTTCTTTTGAAAACTCAAACGAGCTTACATCAAATCTTTTGGTTTGCGGGCGGTATTACCGGATTTCTCGCAGTATGCCATATGCCGCAATTTACCGTTTTCAAAGACGGACTTCATTTTAATAACCCCACCCCAGCGACTGGTCATCACTTTGGTTCCTTCACGTCGGGCGTTCTTTGATACGTTTCCTGCCATATGCTATGCCTCCAATTAAAATCTCAATTCAACAGTACCACTATACTGATTCCTTAGCCGCTAGTCAAATCCCCCAGCCTTGCATACAATACTCTTCATGAAGCGCTTTCTCCGCCAACTCTTCCTCATTCCCGTCTACCTCTATAAGGGCCTACTCTCACCATTCTTTGGATCTTCATGCATTTATCACCCCTCGTGCTCGACGTATATGGTTGATGCAGTAATGAAACACGGAATTATAAAGGGGGCAATTATGGGAAGTGCGCGAATCATTCGCTGCTCCCGGTGGTTCTTAGGCGGTGACGACCAAGTTCCAGAAGAGTGGTCATTTCAAGCGATCAAAGATGAGTTTACTCGCCATCGTCGCCATTCGTAATATCCTTCACAAACGGAATTAAGACACTGAGGGCGCTTTCGTTGTGTCCCCCTTCAGGGATAATTAAATCAGCGTACACCTTCGTTGGCTCAATAAAATTAAAGTGCCCAGGGCGAACCACCTCTAAGTATTGGGTGCACACACTCTCTAAGGTGCGCCCTCGTTCGGAGATATCACGCCTTAGGCGGCGAATAAAACGAATGTCATCGGGGGTATCAACGTAGAGCTTTAAATCAAGGAGAGCGCGAATCGCCGGGTCGTGGAGAACCATCAAACCTTCAATAATCACCAGCGGTTGGGGCTCAACGTGCACGGTATCTTCCCGCCTTCGGTGTTGTACAAAGTCATAGAGGGGCATCTCGATGGGGCGATACGCTTTTAATTCACTTAAGTGGGTATGAATTAAATCCATATCAAAGGCGTCAGGGTGATCGAAGTTAAAGGCGGTGATGTTCTCATTGGAGATGTACGTCGCTGATTTATAGTAGTTATCCTGGGGAATGAAGACGAAATCAGAGCACACTTCACTGATCTTCCGGACGATTGTTGACTTTCCTGAGCCCGAGCCACCGGTAATCCCAATAATCTTAACGTCTTTCATCCCACCCTCACTTTGTTGAAAAGGCAAACACCGTCGTATGGCGATAGACCCGATCAGGGCCAAATATGGCATTTGGGAAATCAGGGTGGTTTGGCGAGTCAGGGTAGTATTGAGTTTCAAAACACATCCCGGCGTGCTTTTGGTAGATTGCCCCACCTTTACCACTCACGGTACCATCAAGAAAGTTTCCCGAATAGAATTGGAGGGAAGGGAGGGTGGTAAGGACCTTCATCACCCGACCGCTCGTCGGCTCATATATCTTGGCCCCTTCTTTGAGCTGCTCGCCTTCCTTACTGAAGATGAAGCAGTGGTCATACCCACCCGCCTCCTCAATATCGCTACCCACTTTTTTAGCGTGGGTGAAATCAAACGGCGTTCCTTCAACAGAAAGAATTCGCCCCGTTGGAATCGCTGCTTCATCGACTTCAACGTAGCGATCACAGTGAAGGGTTACTTCGTGGTTTAAAACACTGCCACTACCTGCCCCAGAAAGGTTGAAGTACGAGTGGTTGGTGATGTTCAGCGGAGTTTGCTCACTCGCGGTCGCTTCATATTCAATTCGAAGTTGACCATTTTTACCATCGAGGAGGTAGCTTACTGTTGCAGTGACACTACCGGGGAAACCCCCTTCTGTATCTTTCTCACTAATTGAAAGAACTAAGCCGGGGTTTCCTTCCCACTCAAACGGTTCAATCGCCCAAACACGCCACCCCCAGTTACTGGATCCACTATGAAGGGAGTTCTTCCCATCGTTCGCTTCTAAGGTGTAGCTCTTCTCACCGATGGTGAAGGCGGCGTCTTTAATTCGATTAGCAAAGCGGCCGACGACTTGACCGAAGTACGCACTGTGGCCGGTGTACTCAAAGGGATTTTCAAAGCCGAGAACGATATCGCGCTCAGCTCCACTGCGATCAGGAACGATGAGAGCTTGGATCGTCGCCCCAAGGTTTAGAATCTTGACCGTATACGGTCCTGATCGGAGGGTAACACTAAAGATATCCTCCCCGCTCGTTGATTCGGCAATTTTCTGAACGTGCAGCATGCTTCTCCCCCATTAATTGGAATCGTCATCGCTCTTTAAGACTGCAAGGAAGGCGGATTGGGGAATCTCAACGTTTCCAACCATCTTCATCCGCTTCTTTCCCTCCTTCTGTTTCTCAAGGAGCTTGCGCTTTCGGGAGATATCACCGCCGTAACACTTCGCTGTTACGTCCTTGCGGAACGCACTGATTGTCTCCCTACTGATAATTGTACCGCCAATCGCTGCCTGAATTGCAATCCTAAACTGCTGGCGGGGAATTTCTTTCTTAAGGCGCTCACACACCATCCGCCCGCGGCTTTGGCTATTGCCGCGGAAGACGAGTTGGCTGAGGGCATCAACACTTTCACCGTTTACAAGGATGTCTAAGCGGACTAAGTCAGTTCGCTTATACCCAATGACCGTGTAATCAAAAGAGGCGTACCCCCGACTTACGGACTTTAGTCGGTCGTAGAACTCAAAGAGCACTTCAGCAAGGGGCATTTCATAGATGAGCTCAACACGCTTCTGATCGAGGTAGTTCATCCCCACCTGCACCCCACGGCGATCGATACAGAGGTTGATGATCGGCCCGAGGTACTGCGCTGGGGTGATAATATTCGCCTGGATATACGGCTCCTCAGCGTATTCAACGCGCATCGGATCGGGATATTCAAGGGGGTTATCGATTGAAATCGTTGAGCCATCACGCATATGAACGTGGTATTGAACCGAGGGACTGGTAAAGACAATAGAAAGGCCAAACTCCCGCTCGATTCGCTCTTGGATAACTTCGAGGTGGAGCATTCCTAAGAAGCCACAGCGAAAGCCAAAGCCAAGGGCGGCGGAGGAGTCTTTTTCATAGACGAGGGAGGCGTCGTTGAGCTTTAACCGGTCGATTGCATCAACGAGCTCTTCATAATCGTTCGTATCAACGGGGTAAATTGAGCTAAAGACAACCGGTTTGACGTCCTTAAAACCCGGCAGTGGGGCTTTGGTTGGTTTATTAACCGTGGTAATCGTATCCCCAACACGCACATCACTGATCGTCTTTACTCCAGTGATCACATACCCAACATCCCCAGCGGCGAGACTCTCCCGTTTGTGCAGGCCAAGTTGAAAGTAACCAACCTCTTCTGCTCGGTAGTTCGTCTCAGTGTGCATGAAGGTAATTTCATCTCCTGCCTTCAAAGTTCCATTGAAGATCCGGCAGTGAACAACAACCCCACGGTACGCATCGTAGTGGGAATCAAAGATTAACGCTTCAAGGGAGGCTTTTTCATCACCCTTTGGCGAGTTGATCTGTTGAACTATCGCTTCAAAGAGGGCATCGAGGCCAAAGCCAGTTTTCGCACTGACTTGGACTGCAAAATCGGGATCTAGGCCGAGGTCGTGGTCAATCTGCTCTAAGCAATCCTCAATGTTTGCCGAAGGAAGATCGACTTTATTGATCACTGGGATAATATCTAAGTCGTGCTCCATCGCCATGTAGAGGTTTGCGAGCGTTTGGGCTTCAACGCCTTGGGCGGCATCAATGAGTAATAATGCTCCTTCACACGAGCTAATCGCGCGGCTTACTTCATAGGAGAAGTCAACGTGGCCCGGGGTATCAACTAAGTTCAGCTCATACGTCTGCCCATCGTGAGCTTTATACGGAATCGTCACCGCCTGACTTTTAATCGTAATGCCCCGCTCCCGCTCAATATCCATATTATCTAAAATCTGGGTTTGCTCAGGTCCGCGGTTTTGGCGGATCTGAGCGAGTTCAATAAAACGATCAGCGAGCGTCGACTTTCCGTGGTCGATGTGCGCAATGATGCAAAAATTTCTCTTCAAACGTGAATCTAAGGCCATCTTTATTTCTCTTCACTACTAAAGCCTAAGAGGCTCTGAACTTCCTGGTCATCGAGGGTCTCATGTTCGATAAGCGCTTCGGTGAGGGTTTCGAGTTGATCGCGGTGGGTTGAGAGGATTGTGCGCGTCTCCTCTAAGGCGGAGTCGAGGATCTTCTTCATCTCCTCATCGATGCGGCGTGCAGTATCTTCACTGTAGTCTTTACGCTGACTGATCTGCCGGCCTAAGAAGAGCGGTTCACTCTCATCGGAGAGGTTGATAAACCCAAGACCACTCATCCCCCACTCTGTTACCATTCGGTGGGCGATTTGTGTTGCTTGTTTAATGTCATTACTCGTTCCCGTTGTTGTTTCGCCGTAGACGAGCTCTTCAGCGACGTAGCCACCCATCGTCACTTTAATCCAATCGTGGAGGGCGGAGTAGTTCTTCGTATACGCATCGCGTTCGGGAAGGCTAATCGTCACTCCAAGGGCGCGACCGTGGGGGATAATCGTCACTTTATGCAGTGGATCGAGGTTCTTTAAGTGGTAGTGCAAGAGCGCGTGCCCCGCTTCGTGATAGGCGGTGGCGCGCTTCTCTTCTTCAGTCATCGCTCGCGATTTACGGGCAACACCTAAGAGAATCTTATCTCGTGCTTCTTCAAGTTCCGTCATGCCAATGGTGAGCTTGCTCTTTCGGGCAGCAAAGAGTGCCGCCTCGTTGATCAAGTTCGCCAAGTCCGCTCCACTCGTTCCCGCAGAGCCTCGGGCAAGGCGCTTCAAATCAACATCATCTTCAAGCTTCACTTTACGAGCGTGAATCTTTAAGATCTCTTCCCGCTCTTTAATATCGGGAAGGTCAACAACGACTTCCCGGTCAAAGCGACCAGGGCGAAGCAGAGCTGGGTCAAGAATATCGGGGCGGTTAGTCGCCGCCATCACGATCACCCCAGCGGTTGTGGAGAAGCCATCCATCTCAACGAGGATTTGGTTGAGGGTTTGTTCGCGTTCATCGTTTCCACCCCCGAGGCCACCGCCGCGGGTTCTCCCTACTGCATCGAGTTCATCGATGAAGAGGATACACGGACTGTTTTTTCGTGCTTGTTCAAAGAGGTCACGTACCCGAGCTGCCCCCATTCCAACGAACATCTCAACGAAGTCCGAGCCACTAGTGTGGAAGAAGGAGACTTGGCTTTCGCCGGCGACTGCTTTTGCTAAGAGGGTTTTTCCCGTTCCTGGAGGCCCAACAAGTAAGACCCCCCGGGGGATCTTCGCCCCAACTTTGGTGAAGTGGTCGGGGTTCTTCAAGAATGAGACAACCTCTTCAAGCTCGTACTTCGCCTCAACTTGGCCCGCTACGTCTTTGAAAGTAATCTTCGTATCGCTTTCCATGTACTCTTTAGCTCGGCTTTTGCCTAACGTGGACATCATCCGCCCATTGAGGCCAGAGCTCTGACGCCACAGCATAATCGTAAAACCGATAAAGATAATCCACGGCAGCAGTTGCAGCACAACTTGGAGAATAGAGATCTCCGCCACCGTTCCAGTAACGGCGATGCCTTGCTTCTTTAATGTTGAAAGAAGATCTTCATCAAAGTAGGGAATTCGACTCTGAGCGGTAAGGCCATTTTTTAATGTAAAGCGAATTAACGACTGCTCTTTAATTTCAACTTGGGCCACTTGGTTATTTTCGACGTAGCTTAAGAAGGCGGTGTAGGGAACAACTTGCTCACCTCGGGCCGCCCCTCCATCAAAGAGGACGTAGGCGAAGACGAGGGCAAGGCTGATTAATGCAATGAGCGCGAATCGATTCTTCGGTAGTTTGGGGCCTCGATTCAACGGATTATTATCATCCTTTTTTGGGCCTTGCCAGTACTGATTCGGATCACGTTTTTCAGGACCTTGATCCTGACTATTATTCATATACTTCATTATCTATCCTTCTGTTGACACTATATATATTTGTCAACGGGCGGGCAAGGGGCGCTTTAAAGCGAAGCGCAAGCCGGTCCCTCCCCCCCCAGGCGCGAGCGAAGATAGCCACGATGCCACTTCGATCTACTAAGAGGGGAACTCGAAGAGCCGGCTGAAGGTTCTGACTTCTTAAAATCTTCGCCACCGTTGATCGCCCCCCTTCTCCTTCAAATTCATCGCCCGGGCGACTAAGTCGCAACACTGGGTCTACTAATAAGGTACTGTTAATTCGGAGCAACGTCGAATCAGTGGACTCCTTTTCAATGGTAAAAACAAGGTTTTTTGGAAGCTCAATTCGGTTTTTCGTGACCCGAATCGCATACGACCACTCTTCTTCATTGGTTTTCCACTGAACTACCCCATTATCAACGGTAATATGGTGGCCCCGCGATTCAAAGATGCGGGAGCTTTCTTCGTCACTAGTGAGGATATTTTCACTGATTTGAGCGATAAAATTCGATGAGGTATCTTCCCCGCTGAGGCGAAAGAGGATTAACTCTTGGAGGTACGGATCGAGGCTTTGAAACCACGAAAGGGAAAATGAGGCGCCATCTTCATTACCCGTAATTTCTTTTACCGCTGCATCCACAAGACTCTCTATTAATAAGTCGAGTTTGGCAAAGCGCTCGGTGAAGAGCTCAAGCGCCCGATGCGCACCCGGGAAGAGCTCAAGGAGCTCACCTGTGACGTGCTTGCGCAACTGGTTGCGTTGATAGCTCCCGTTTTCATTCGTTGAATCCTCCGACCACTGCCACCCTTGGTCCGTTAAGTAGGTTTGAAGCTCCTCGTGGGTAAGGCTCAAAAGGGGGCGGACGATCCTCACTCCATCAACGTCCCGGGTTATTCGAATTCCCTGGAGGGACGAGAAGCTACTTGCGGTAAGAATTCGCCTTAGGATAGTCTCCATTTGATCATCGGCGTTGTGCCCCGTAAGGAGCATCGAACAGCGGTGGGTGGTACACCGCTCGATGAGCGCTTCGTAGCGGAGAAGTCGCGCTGCTTCTTCAATACCTTTTTTTCGCTCGGCAGCGAGGCTCTTAACTGTCCCTTCACCAAGATCAAGGACTTCGAAGTGAACCCCAAGGGCGTGAGCGTTTTGTTGATTTAACGCGATCTCTTCGGCGAGTTCCTCAGTGTTGCGAAGGCGGTGGTTAACGTAGAAGGCGTAGACGTTCGCCGGGTCATGGACCGCACACAGGCCTACAAGGAGGGCGAGCGAATCCGCTCCCCCACTGAAGCCAACGGCGATTCTCGCCGTTTCGTTAATGAACGCTTTGATGAGTTGTGGGGGTGTTCTTTCGATTGTATTCATCCATCACCTCCAAAATATCGGCGCCGTTAATGAGCTTGTTCAGCGCTTCACTCGCTTTGGTAATTCCTTCTTCTAACAGTGGATCACTGCTCTTAGAGAGGACGTAGTCAACAACAGAGCTCTTATCTTCCGGTCGACCAATGCCCACGTAGATTCGAACAAACGCTTCACTGCCGGCTACATCGATGATCGACTGCAGCCCTTTTTGGCCCGCTGATGAGCCTTTTTGGCGAATACGAATCATCCCAGCGGGAAGGTCGAGTTGGTCACACACAACAATAAGATCGTCCTGCTTCTTGAAGTAGTTGAGCACAATTCCGCTCCGGTTCATATAGGTAAGCGGCTGGATGATCAGCGAATCCTTGATTCGAGCACTCCGGTAAGGACGAAAACAGCGTTTTCTCAACTGCTGCTGAAAAAACGCTGCGCTGCGGCTCGTTACTTCGAAGCCGACGTTGTGGCGAGTGCCCTCATACTTGGATCCGGGGTTTCCCAATCCAAGAATGATCATATTTACTCGTCCTCGCCAGACTCTTCTTGTTCGCCAATGACGGTGACTTCAGCGTCCTCTTCCTCATCAGCAACTTCTTCACGGATCGACTGGACGGATGCAACAACCCCTTCAGGGTGGGTGATCAACTTAACGCCCTTGGGGAAGGTAACGTCGCCGAGGGTTAAGACTTCGTTTAAGCCAACGCCAGAAATATCAATCTGGATGTTCTCCGGTAAGTCGGAAGGAAGAGACTCAATCTCAGCTTCATAGAGAACTTGCTCTAACACTCCACCTTCGTGGACACCAACGGGGTTACCGTGGAGAACCAAGCTGACCATTGCGCGGAGGGTTTGGCCACGGGTTACTTCATAGAAGTCGACGTGTTTAATTTGACCTCGGATTAAATCCTCTTGGTACACCTTCATCAGACACTCGTAGGACTTCTTACCAACTGCGATCTTCAATAACGCAGTTTCTGAGAAGTGGCGCACTTTGTTACTAAACTCTTGGTTATCCAAGCTGATGTGCACCGGCGCGTTCTTTCCATAGATTACGGCGGGGATGCGGCCACTGCGCAGCAGGCGGCGAGAACCACGGGTACCGAAATCTTCACTTCTGAGTTCAGCGGTTAGCGTTCGATTATCACTCATACATACTCCTTGTACTCTCATTGGCTCATCGGCCAACTACCATAGCATTGAGGATATGGAAACCATATCACCAAGGACTGAGTATAGAGAACTTTCATGCCTCTATACAAGCCCTTGAAAAGAAAAGAGGGCAACCTTCAATGAGATTGCCCATTTCTGGGAAGGAGGGACTCGAACCCCCGGTGCCGGCACCAAAAACCAGAGCCTTAACCACTTGGCCACTTCCCAATAACGGTTAGACCCTACCGTAAAACTTAAACTTTGTCCAGTGAGGTTAATCTGCTTCTTCGTACGCCTTCATAATCGTAGCTTGGAGCTCTTCGCGGAAGCTACTGGTTATCGGGTGAACGATGTCTTTAAACTCGCCACTGGAGAGCTGACGGGAAGGCATCGCGATAAAGTTCCCCTCTTGTCCTTCAATAATTTTAATATTGTGGACTACAAACTGATCGTCAAAGGTAACAGTTA
>JBBADN010000023.1:0-11726 GCA_041656455.1 Sphaerochaeta sp.
GGAGTCTTTCGCGGTGCTGGGGATACCCGCCGTCCCTTCTACATCTCTATTGCCGGGATGTGGGTCGTTCGCCTTCCCGTCGCCCTCATCCTCATTCGAATGACCACCCTTGGCTTAGTCGGAATTTGGCTTGGAATGGCGTTGGATTTACTCTTACGAGGAATTATTAGTGCGGTGATGTACCTGCGCTTCACCTGGCTAGAATCGAGCTCAAGTGTTCACTAAGGCGTAAAACATCAGCCCACATCAATGTTTGTGGTCGGCGGGAGGGATCGATTTTACTTAAAGCGAGTAACTCCTCAACCCCCTCTTTCCCAATTCGTGAACCAACCTTTGATTGGACTACGTTATTCCGTAGAGTCTTTCGAGGTTGAATAAAGAGCTCGCGCACTAAGAGGCTAAACGCCCCTCGGTGTTCTGATGGGACTCTACTCTTCTCCATCTTTTCAAAAACCACCACCGCCGATTGCACATTCGGTGGGGGATAGAACGCCCCTGGGGCGATTTCAAAGCCGATCGAAACATCATAGTCCGCTTGGGCTAAGAGGGAGAAGGACGACCAATCCTTTGATCCATCGCTTGCGCAGATTCGTAGCGCAACTTCTTTTTGAAGGGTAAAGACCATCCTCTTAGGGCGGCTCGCCCCTTCAAGGAGACGAGCGATTAACGGCGATCCAACGTTATAGGGAAGATTCCCGCACAGGTAATTGGGAGTCCCTTTCTGCCTAAGTGCTTTGGGGAGGGTCTTTAATGCATCGCCTTCGATGAGGGCGAAGCGCTCTTCATCTCCAAACGCTTCGCCTTTGAGGATCCGGCAAAACCCGTGGTCTAATTCAAAGGCGGTGAGGTTCACCCCCCGCTCTAAGAGCAGGGTAGTAATGGCTCCGATCCCTGGGCCTACCTCCCACACCGTCGAGCCTTCTTCAGGGTTCAACAGATTGACGATTCGCTGTCGGCTCGCCGGGGAGATGAGAAAGTTTTGTCCAAACTTCTTGCTCATCGCCAACTCTTTGGTCTCTAAGAGGGCGGTGATCGCAGTTGGGGAATCGTAGGCAAAGTTCCAGCTCATAGTGCTCCTGCTTCGTTGTGGTGTGCTTAGCATAGATGAGAGCAATAATGAGGGTCAACAGAAGAGCGAGGGCGATGAAGTATTCAAATGCTCCATAGCGCAGCAAGTCGGTATCAGCCCACTGAAGGATTGTTGTAATCCATCCCTCGCACCACGAAAGCGGAGTGGCCATGAAGGAGCCGAAGAAGACAACTCCAAGCGAGCAGAGCATCGAAGCGTGGATGAGGAGACTAACAAGGGTGGTAAGGAAGATTCCTCCGATATTCCAACTCCCTTCAAGCAAGAGGGTGATCGGGGCAACTCCGATAACAGCGAGCGTCGAGGTACTACCGATAAACGAGGGAAGATATGGTGCGATCAGCAGCATTGTATACGCTCCGTAGCTGAGTAAAAATGCCAAGCTACTGACGCTCGTTGGAGTGAAGATAAGCTGAAGGGCTAAGGCAAGAAGGTAGGAAAAGATTGCGCTACTCCCACCGAGGGGAAAGAGCGAGCAGAGACTAAGCAGAAGGGCGCGCAGGAGTGAAGGCTTTGGCCCGGCGATGATAACAAAGATTGTTGGGAGGATCATCCCAATTCGCTTTGCCCAGTACGGACCAAAGCCAAGAGAGCAGATCATCGTTGACAGGGAGAGAAAGATCGTTAAATGAAGACCCGAGAGGGCGAGGAGGTGGGAAAGTCCGGCGTTTTTGGCGAGTTCTTTTAAGGGAAAGGCGCTACTGTCACTTTGCCCAAGGAGGAGCATCACACCAAGGGCGCGCACTCGCTCATCGGCGATCCGGCTACCCAGTAGCTGATAGAGCGCCTCGGCGACACCTCGTCGCCACAAGCCGAGCCGAGAGAGCGAAGTTACGGCGAAGTCTTCCGCGATAAAGAGCGAACCATCATCGGTGAATGAACCACTGAGGTGAAGGTGCGAGGAGGCGATGAGGACTTCATCAGCGGAAATAAGTGCCGTGATTACCCCAGTAGCACTGGCGAGCATCCCCTCCTCACTCTCCACTTCGTTGAGCTTGATTCTCAGGAGCTGATTACCCCCTTTCGTTAAGAGGGAATCTTCAGAGAGGACCCCTTCGAGGGCCGCGATCCGCTTTTTTTCAAAGCCGTACGTTGGATTTGTGAGCCGAACAGCACGCCCAAATAACACGTAGAGGATTACCGAGATGAGTATAGGAGCAATGAAGGCACGCTTTTTCGTTAGGAGTACAATCAGAAGAACAACGGCCCCGCCCCCTCCGATCAGCGCTGGGTAGGAGAAGAAGGAGGGGGCAAAGAAGCCTGCGTAGCAAAAGAGAATACTAAGTACATATACTCTCACACCCCGTATGGGCGATTAGTCCCCACTTTGCTTCAATGCGGTGTAAAGGGCAAGAAAACTCAAGTCAACCGATCCGTGGGAACTTTGGATGTAGAGCTTCGAGCTGAGGTCTTTCTTTGAGCCACTACGCTCAAGAATTGAGACCCATTTAATCGTCGATTTTTCATAGATCGCGCCGTAACGCTCAAGGAGCTGGAGAAGGTTCACCCGCTCTTGCTCACTCAGTTTTGTGATAAGGGGTTCAACGGAGTTGGAGGCAATTTGCTGAGCGAGCTCACTCGCTTTGCTCTTAGCCATTGAATCTAAGTACGCTTCGATCGCAAAAAGCTTCTCGTTAATCTCTTCACTGCGCTTTGCTGCGATCATCTTCAGTCGTTGGCGATTCTCCTGGGCGAGGAGGGAGCGGGTATCCCGCCTGGCGAGGGTAATCCACACGCCGATGGTCAAGGCCGTTGAGATCAACAGCTCATCGATCATCGGGATGGGATCTCGGACGACGAGGGAGAAGAAGAGGTAGCTCATCATAAAGACGAGGGCGCTGATCAAAAGACGGGGGATGTAGCGTTTATCTTGAATCCACCGATCAACGGCGAAGTCGATTTGACTGAAGAGCGAGTACGTTGCTTGGTCTTTCTGTTGGGAGTTCAGCATTCCACTGGCGTAGAGCACCACCGCCTCTCCACTTAGATCACACCCTTCTTTTAAGAACGGAGTAAGGGTAAGGGCGGGTTTATTATATCGTTCAAAGGTGTAGCACTCGATCACAATAGCGCCTCCTGGATTTCACCAATTCGCTCTTCTAGGTGCGCCTCAAACGCAGGGCGATTCTCACTGGCAGTGGAGAAGAAGAGGTAGTATTTAATCTTTGGCTCCGTTCCACTCGGCCGGACGATGATTCGCTCCCCCCCTTCAAGGTGGAAGATTACAACATCGCTTGGGGGCAGGTCGCCATCAGAGGCAACAAGAAGGTCTTCAATGCGTAAAATTGTTCGCCCCGCTAAGCTCTTGCCTTCAGTTAACGATCTAAAGGAGCTCATAATCTCGGCGATTCGCGCCTTTCCTGCTGCTCCTTCTAAGTCGACGGAGATCACTCGTTCGGTGTAGTAGCCAAACTCGTCGTAGATCTCCCCAAGACGGTCGATGAGGGTCTTCCCTTCTTCCTTCCAGTAGGTGAGCATCTCAACAACCACGAGGGCGGTTGAGACGGCGTCCTTATCCCGGACAGCGTCGATCGTTAAGAAGCCGTAACTCTCTTCACAGCCAAAGAGGAAGTACTGCTCTTCGCCCTTTGGTCCTTCTAAGAGTGCCATCTCATTGGCGATGTACTTAAAGCCAGTGAGCACGTCTTTACACACCCCACCCCGCTGTTCAACGATCGCTTTCACTAAGTTCGTCGTTACGATTGATTTAACAACCACAGGCTGTTTGCTCTGGGTTTGGGTGATCATTAAAAAGTCAGCTAAGAGGGTGGCGATTTCATTACCGGTAAGTAGTTGATACTCCTCTTTTGTCTCATCGATGGGAATCGCTAAGCCGAGGCGATCAGCATCGGGATCGGTACCAAGGACGAGGTCCGCCTTCTTTTCTTTTGCAAGGGCTAAGACGAGCGCCATCGCCTGATGATCTTCGGGGTTAGGTAAACTCACCGTCGGAAAGGAGCCATCGGGCTCTTCTTGTTCTTTCACCGTCACCCACTGAATACCTAGTTCATCAAAGAGGCGGGTCACCGGCACAAAGCCCGAACCGTGCAAGGGGGTATAGGCAACGAGGACGGAGCTCTTTGTGATTAAATCAGCGCTGCGCAGTGATTGCACCACTTCACTGTAATAGCTTTCATCTACTTTATCAGGGACTCGAATCAAGAGCCCATTGGAGCGCGCCTTTTCTTCGCTCATCGTTCGAATCTGCTTCGGTTGCACCGCATTTGCCCGGTCAGCGATTTGGAAGTCGTGCGGTGGGGTCACTTGCGCCCCATCCCGCCAATACGCTTTAAAGCCGTTATAGGCGGCGGGGTTGTGGCTTGCGGTGATGGCAATGCCCGCAGTGGTCTTTAAAAACCGCACTGCGTAGCTGATCATCGGAACCGGGCGGAGCTCAGGAAAGAGGTAGACTGAGATTCCGTTCGCGGCGAGGACTAAAGCGGCTTCTTTCGCAAAGATGTCGCTGTAGTGGCGACTATCGTAGCCGATAACAACCGAGGGGTGTTCTGATTGGCTCTTTAAGTACTCCGCTAAACCTTGGGTGACTTTCCGAACCATGAAGGGGTTCATTCGATTGGTTCCACCCCCAAGAAGGCCGCGAATACCCGCTGTCCCAAAGGAGAGGGTTGTGTAAAAACGCTCGTACAACTCGCCCCATTGGCCACCTTCGAGCTCTTCTTGAACTTCTGCTTTAAAGCGTTCGTCACTTTCAACCTCAAGGTAGAGTGTTGCTTTTTGCTTCAAGTCTTTTTCATTGTACCGCATCAAGAGCCTCCTTCAATTCGGCTATAGTATCCACTATGGTTGCTCCATCAAGGCGATTGAGCGCTTCTTTCGGTCTAAATCCCCAGGAAACAAGAATCGATTCACATCCAGCATTTACTGCACTTTGGTAATCTACTTCACTGTCCCCGATGAGAAGGATTTCATCAAGGCTCACGTTCATTGTTTCTACAAAGGGAGTGAACGCCCCCGGATCGGGCTTTCGAGGATAGGAGTCATCCATCCCTCGAACAACTTCCCACGGCAGATTTCCCATCAATGTCTCGACAACGTGCTGAGTGAGGGTGTGCTCTTTATTGGAGAGGACCCCGATTTGATACTCACCACTGAGTTCATTGACCAGATCAACGATTCCATCAAATGGCTTAGAGTAGACGACGGGGTGATTTTGGTAGTAGTCGTAGAGGTGAGCGAGCAGCTCATTAAAGCGCTCTTCGCTGACTTCATGATTCCTTAGCACAAGTAAATCTTTTAACGCATTGACGAGGCCACGGCCAACGACGAGCTTCGTCTCGGTCACACTCGCCCGTTCCAATCCTTCAAGGGCGATCGCTGCTGAGAATGCGGCTCCGATATCTTCAATCGTATCAACTAACGTACCATCTAAATCAAACAAGAGTGCCTTAATCGTTCTAGCCATACGGGTATTATCAATGACACTGGTGTGGTGAGTCAACAAACTAAGGGTAAAGAAGTTCCTTATCCCGCTAGCGGTGTTTCAGGGTTATCGATGATTGGGGTGAAGGAAGCGATAAATTGAAGTTGATCGAGGAGCTCAGGTACAAGATCGGTAAGCAATGCCACTTCGCCCCCATCGCGATCGATCGACCGCAGGCGATAGGCGTAATCTTGCATCGTGACAACCGCTTTTTCAAAGTGAATAAGGGCGGGCATCTGCTTTGTCTCTTCGTACTTGCAGGAGCGAAAGAGGGTTTTTCCATACTTATCGTGGTACGCACTCGCTGCATAGAGGCGGCAGATTAACGGGCGGGCGGGATAGACGGAGCAGTGGTACGGGCTATCGGGGCGATAGAGAGGACACCCACTGGATGATTGGGGGAGGGTTCGCAATTCGGGGTCATTCATTTCAAAGAGGATGTACGCAGCAACAAATACCGCTTCACTGGCGGTAATATCTGGAACAAAGTGCTCGCAGCACGTCCCACACCCAAAGGGACAGGCGATGCCATACTCGCTGGTAAACGCCACTGTCGCTTCTTCAACTTCAGCGTAGAGCGCGGTTAATTCGGTGATGATTTCTTCAGCATATGTTCCATGTAAGGCGGGAATATTCATAATTCTGAGCGAATATATCACAGGAAAAACCGCCTGCACAAGAGAGTTACGCCTCTTTTCACAAGAAAAAGAAGCGCCTATACTTGGGCGAAGGAGAACCGCATGATCGATCGAAGTAAAGCATTAACATTACTGAAAGAGTACACCCCTGACGAAGCCCACCTCTACCACGCCTACTGTGTTGAGGCGACGATGAAGCTCTTTGCGAATCGCTACGGCCACGATGAAGAGTACTGGGCCCAAGTGGGACTCCTCCACGATATCGACTACCCGCTTTACCCCGAACAACACTGCCAAATTGCCCCAAAAATCCTTTCCGAACACGGCTTTGACGAGGCGTTTATTCGCGCCGTCGTCAGCCACGGGTGGGGTCTCTGCAGCGATGTGAAACCCGAGCTCTTCATGGAGAAAGTTCTCTACACGATCGATGAACTTACCGGCCTTATCTACGCCAACGCGCTAATGCGCCCGAATCGCATGGAGGGAATGAGCGTAAAGAGTGTGAAGAAGAAGTGGTCAAGCCCATCCTTTGCCGCTGGGGTAAATCGCGAGGTTATCGCAAACGGAGCTGCCCTGCTCGGTCTTGAACTTAATGATATTATCGCCTTTACGATCGAGGCACTCCAAAGCGTAGCGAGTGAGATAGGCCTCTAAAGCTATCGAACGGGTATTCTAAAGCAGCTTTTTGAATCAAAGCCTCAAGGGCCTCCTTCTTTGGAAGAACGATCGGATACGAGGTAAGACCGAGGGTGTGTTGAACGTTCACCCCAAAGAGACCCTGAAGAAAAGAATCCTCAACGTTGTGCTCGTAGAGAACTCTTAGTAAGAGTAGCATTCCACTAAAGCCGGGTATTCCACTTGCCCCCGCCTCTTTATCGGCGATGGTGTGGGGAGCGTGGTCACTTTCAATCCAATCGATTCGTCCTTCTAGGAGGGCGTCAAAGAGCGCTGCTCGGGTTTCTTCACTGCGTAGCGGTGGGTTCATCTTCGCGTAGCGAAAGGATTCTTTCGCTAACTCTTCATTAAGCAGAAGGTGGTGGGGAGTTACCCCACAGGTAATTCTTCTTCCTTCGCCCTTTGCCTCTTCAATCACCTGAAGGCCTTCAATCGTCGAGAGGTGGCAGATATGAAGGTGCCCTTCAAAGCCCGCTTCGTTACTCAGGGTGAGCTGATCGTTAATTGATTCAACCTCCGCCTCCGGGGGGCGCGCGAGGCTGTGGGTTGAGTAATCGGTTGGATCATAGAGCTCAGGTCTAAGCAGTGCTTCTTTTTCACAGTGGAGGGCGATCACCCCTCGGTACTTCAATGCAGCGAGGTTCGAATAGACTGAGCGCTGAACATCCTCTTCAATGAGGCCCATATTCCCCGTTGAGTGCCCAGCGAAGAGCTTTACGCCAACAACGGTGGGAAAAAGCTCTGCGACGACATCAACAACCTCAGCGATTTGATCACTTTGGCTCGTCACCCCCGCCCAGAGGTGGTAACGAACCGCTTTATTTGCTGCCTCTGCATCGGCGATTCGCCGTATAATTTCCGCTCTATGCGTCAGGGGTGGATTGGTGTTAGGCATGTCGATAAGGGCGGTAAAGCCACAGCGTTGGGCAACACCCAAGCCGTGAGCGAGCGTCTCTTTTTCACTTTGGCTCCAATCGCGGAGGTGAACGTGGGGATCAATCATACGCTAGTAACGCCGGGGCGTTCTCCTTGAGGTAGGTGTACTCCATGAACGTGCCCCACTGACAGGTAAGGCGGTCACCACAGACGCACTCACCACACATTCCAATGCCGCAGAGCGTCATGAGCTCCTGGGAGAGGAAGAGATTCTTTTCTACCACTCCCTGCTCTAAGAGGATCCGGGCAGCGAGCGTCATGAAGATTTGAGGACCAACGAGGTACGCCGCCGTCTCTTCGGTGAAGACGCGATCACTCAGGAGGTCCAAGACTCGAGCAGGTTTTCCATTATCAGCGACGCAGGTAAACGCCCCAAAGACAGAGAGCTGCTCCTCTAAGAGTGGTGGTCCTTCAACGACTTCACTCGTTCCGACGAGAATTTCAAGTTCAACACCGTTGTCAGTTAATTGCTCAGCGAGGGCGGGTAGAACTGCAACGCCCGTTCCCCCACCGATGAGAATCGCCTTCTTCGTCTTTGGAGGATCAAAGCCTTGGCCGTAGAGGCCACGGATGTAGAGATCATCCCCAACATGGAGGCTGCAAAGGGCATCACTGAAGGGACCGCGCCGCTTAATGACGAACGTTAACGGATCGTTATGGGCGACGGAGAATGGCTTTTCCCCAATCTGCGGTAGCCATAAGAAGGCGAACTGCCCTGCTTGGGTGGGTAGTTCGCCATCGAGGCGAAGAATAACGGTGTCACTACCGTACGCTTGTGCTTCAACGACGGTATGTTTGCGGTACGCCATTTGGCGCTCGTCTGCTAAGAATGAGGCAGCAGACAGAGATGGTGCACTTCCTTTTCCCTGAAGGTGAATGATTCCATCCTTTAGTGATTTGAGGTACAAAGGCCACTCTTGCTGGTTTACCCGCCCGAGCGCCGAACCGATACCAATGACGTTCGCCCCCGCCTCAAGAAGGGCGAGTGCACTCTCGGCACAGTCGACGCCCCCCATTCCGATGATCGGAATACTCGGCCCAACTGCGTTTCGTATTGAGGCAATTGCTGAGAGGGCGATTGGAAAGACCGCCTTTCCACTCTGCCCCCCTTTACCACCGAGGTTGTTTTGAAGAATTGGCGTCTTTGAAACTGGATCGATGTGCAGCAGTGGCCCGACGGTATTAATTGCCACCAATCCATCAGCACCCGCTGAGACGACCGCCTTAGCAATTGAGCCGATATCCTCAACGTTTGGGGTAAGTTTGACAAAGAGGGGGGCTTTGCACTCGGTAGTATGCTCTTTGATGAAGCGTACGTAGTGCGCGGCAAGTTCTAAGTTCTCGCCAATCGTTGAGCCGTACCCCGCTTCGGCGTGGGGACAGGAGAAGTTTAATTCTACAAGATCAGCAACTTCATCAAACGCCTTAACGAGGATAACAAAGTCCTCGGGACTTGAGGCGGAAAGAGAGACGTTTAACAGGGCGCGGAATTGGTGGCTCTTCCTCAGCTGCCGTAGCTCATAGAGCGCAACATCCAAACCGGGGTTTCGTAATCCTACGGAGTTGCCAAACGTTCCCGCTTCAACTTCACAGATGATTGGCTCGCGATTACCGGGGTTCACTTCGTGTTGATAGCTCTTAGTGGTGATGATGTCGATCGCCTCAACGTCGGTGTCGAAGTAGCGAATCATCGCGGCGTTTGTTGAGGCGATCCCGCTAACAGTGCTTAACAGGACCCGCCCACCTTTCAAGAAAAGATCAACCACCTGACTCATATGGCGCACTCCTCAATCATCTTCCGAAGCGCCCGCTCACACTGATCAAGCCAATCATCGGGGGCGGGGGCACTCTTGTACGGGTGGGTTAACCCACTTGAGCTGTTAATGCGGACAAGCGAAAGGGGGTAATCGACTTCGCGGAGGATCGCCATCACCTCACTCGCCGAACCACCTTGACTGCCAACACCCGGGATAAGGAGGGGAATGGATTCTTTAGCGTACGCCACGGCGATCTCTCTCAGCTCTTCGAGGTTTGTTGCCCCGACTACTGCTCCAACGTTTCCTCGCTGTTGGTTGTATCCAATAATCTGCTGAGCTACTCGTTCGTAGAGGGTGTGCGAATCTTCGAGGCGAAGGTTTTGGAGATCGGCTCCGCCGGGATTGCTCGTGCGGTTGAGGATGTAGGTGCCATAACGTGGGTCTTCGATGAAGGGGCCGACGGAGTCACTGCCCATGTATGGGGCAACGGTCACCGCGTGTGCCCTCCACCCTTTAAACGCCTCATCGGCGTAGTTCTTACTGCTAGTTGCGATATCCCCTCGTTTTGAGTCGAGGATGATGGGAATGTTGGGAAAGAAGTTCTCTAAGAGGTCAAAGAGGTCCGCTAAGGCGAGGGAGCCAGTGAAGTCCTCATCGCGGGGATTATCTAAGACGGCGTAGTAGCCAATGTTGGGCTTAAACGCTGCGGGTAACAATCCACTGAGGTTCATTCTTCGAAAGAGCTCGTGGAAGTACGTGTTCAGTTGAACGCGGAGACTCTCTTCGCGGTACGGTAGCACTTCAGGTTTAACATCCAAACCAAAACAGACAACGTTGCCAACATTGGCAGAACTCTGAGTAAGTAACTCATAGTACGTCACGACTCGACCCTCCTAAAGCCTCGCGCTTCTCCCCACTCAAAGGGGTGTTCACTCCACTCTTTCAAACTTTGTGCTCCTTCAGAAGAGATGTACCCCTCCTTCAGCGCTGAACGAATCATCACATCGTAGGTGAGAATTGGGTAGAACGTCGCCTTTGGATTGAGGGCTTCAAACGCTTCTTTCGCTGCAACAAAGCCGTAGCTGAAGATCGCGAGCGTAATGGGGCACACCCCTTGGGCGTGGACGATCGCCTCAACGGCGTTTGTTGAAGAGAGGCCGGTGGAAATAAGATCTTCAATTAAGAGCACGTGGGTCTTCTCATACGTTCCCCCTTTCGCTAAGCCTTCAATTTGATTTCCCAGGCCGTGACCCTTACTGGCAGAGCGAACGTAGGAGAGGGGTTTGTGTAGGCGATCGGCAAGGGTCGTTGCGTGGGGAATCCCCGCAGTTGCCGTTCCAGCAATTGAATCGGGATCGTACTCTAGGGCGCCGAGGATCGCCTCAAAGCCTTCGGCGACGAGAGTTCGCGCCGCACTAGAGGCTAATAGGCGGCGATTATCATTATACATCGGCATTCGATACCCACTTACCCACGTAAAGGGGTCGTCCGTATTAAGCCTAATTGCCCCTAGCTCAAAGGCAGCTTTGGCAATCCTTGGTCCAAACGTCTCACTAATTCTTTCTAACTCACTCATAGCTCTCTACTCTATCCTATTTCCTAGTGTGCTTCCAGATTTCTTTAAACCCATGCTCCCGCCCACAGTAGGCGCAGGCGAAGGTGTTATCCTGGGTTCGATAGAAGCGGGCGATGACCCCTTCACCGTGGTCGGGGTGACTGATGCACATCTCGTTGGTGCACCCTAAATCTTCAAAGTTGTAAATCCGTGGCGGGAGGCTGAGGCGGAACTTGTGAACGACCTTCCCTCCCTTGATCAAGTTAAGTGTTGAACCAGGGGCAACGGCGGCGAGGCGCTTGAGGTGCTTCCGGTCGAGGTCGTAGGAACCAGGGCGGAAGATGATCCCTTTATACACCCCGTTGTGTCCCCCGCTGACCCACTCCCCGCCTTTGCCTTCATCGAGCTCTAAGACGGTGCTGATCAGGCGCATGTGGTCACGAATCTCAGGAATCTCATACCCCTTCAGGATGTGGTCGATGACGATACCATCGCGGATTGGGGTAACGCCTTCACTGATTCGCTTCTCGTGGGCAATGCGATCTTTGAGTGGGACTTCGATGATGTAATCCTCTTCTTCAATAATTGGGGGTTTTTCAGTGTGAAATTCCTGCCCTATTTTCCCAGCGATGAGGGC
>JBBADN010000024.1:0-11291 GCA_041656455.1 Sphaerochaeta sp.
TGTGCCCACCATCGGAGGCGAGATCTTCAATGATCTTGCCCATTTTTCCATATCCAACTAATGCAATCTGCATAGGCGTTCCCTCTTTGAAAGGAGCCTAGCAGAAAATTACAAACATGTCCATGGCATAACATTTTGTTTTTATAATAACAAACCTACCGCTTCTTCCCTCTTCGTTCCCGCTTCTCTTGGGCGCGCATGAAGTCAGCGATCGAGCCACCGCCGCTTGGAGTCTCGGTAGTAAGGTGGGGCGAAGAGATCGGAGCATTCCACCCTGAGCGATGACTTGGTCGATCTTGCCTGCTTCGCTTAGAGGGGCGAACAACTTCAATCGTTGTCTCCCAGCGATACGGTAGTTCAGCTGGTTCTTTTTTCTTCACGACCACCCGTTTTTTAATCGGTGGTGCACCATCTTCTGCTTTTTTTGCAATGACAACTTTTTTTACAGCTTTCGGAGCGGGTTCGATGAAGACTCGTTTTTTAATCTCTTTTTCTTCGTAGGCGCATGAGAGGCGTTGGCAGATGAAGTGCGCCTGGCCAATCGGGTCGGTAATCTTCATCATCACCGCTGCACAGTGGGGGCACTTCTTTGAACCGGGGAAGTGGGGCTCAAAGACTTCGCCACTACTCTTCACTGAAGAAACTAGCTCACGGGCACTTGCTTTGATATCAGCTAAAAACGGACCACTTTCTTCAAGACCCTCGGCGATATTCGAAAGGCGGAGCTCCCACTCGCCGGTGAGCGTTGCACTGCGCAGTGAAGGGGGAACGAGGCGAATGAGCTCCCGCCCCTTAGGGGTGGGAACGAGTTCTTTCCCATCACGTTCGATGTAGGTGTTTTGAATGAGCTTTTCAATGATATCAGCACGGGTAGCAGGAGTACCTAATCCCCCACCCATCTGCTTCTTTAAAAGAGGGTCATCAACGAGGCGCCCGGCGTTCTCCATTGCAAGAAGGAGGGTTGCCTCGGTGTAGCGCATGGGAGCGGGGGTCGTGTATCGTCGAATCGTAACCTCCTTGACGGGCAATTGGATCCCTTCAATCACCTCTTCACTCGAACCTTCTTCATCATCAACAAACTCAGCGCTCTTGAGGTTGGACTTCAATGCTACAGCTCGCCATCCCAGTTCGAGTGGCTTTGTTGAGCGACTCTTAAAGCTCAAGCCTTCACACTCAATGGTGGTGAGAATTGAGTCGTAGCGGTAACTTGGAGATAAAACTTCTAAGAAACGCAAGGCGATTAAATGGAAGAGATCGCTCTCTTTCTTTGAAAGGCGGTTCACATCCACGGGAATTTCAGTGGGAATAATCGCGTGGTGGTCCGTGACCTTTGCATCTTGGACAAAGCGACTCTCATCAAAGGTGTATCCGCGAGAAAGGTAGTCACGACTAACCGAGCCAACTTGGGTTTGACTGAGGGCCGCTACCCTTCGGCTCAAGGTAGGTACAATATCCGCTGAGATGTAGCGGCTATCGGTCCTTGGATAGGTGACGATCTTATGCCGCTCATAGAGGCCTTGAAGAACATCGAGGGTCTCCTTTGCGCTCATATCTAAGAGGGTGTTGGCATCACGTTGGAGGGCCGTTAAATCATATGCTAGTGGAGCGGGAATTGATTTCTCACTGCGATCAACTGCCGAGATCTTCCCCATTTTTCCTTCGATGAGCTCTTTATACTTCTGAGCCTCTTCTTCAACATCAATCCGGCTCGTCTCTTCAGTGGGCCATAGCGTAGCACCCAGGGCGCCAAAATCTGCTTTTACCGTCCAATAAAAGCGCCCATTAAACGCTTCAATTTCATCTTCGCGGTCAACCATCAAGGCAAGGATCGGAGTTTGAACCCGTCCAGCTGAGAGACGGGCGTCGTAGTGACACGTTAGGGCCCGGGTTACGTTCATTCCAACGTACCAATCGGCAGCCGCGCGACTGAACGCTGCGTGGTAGAGGTTCTCATAGAGTGAACCATCTTTGAGGTTGGCAAATCCCTGCTTAATTGCCTCCTCGGTTTGGCTACTAATCCACAACCGCTTGATCGGACCTTGGTAACCACTTTCTTCAATGATCCACCGAGCAACGAGCTCCCCTTCCCGCCCCGCGTCGGTGGCGATGATTAAGCTTAATACATCCGCCCGATCAACAAGGCTCTGAACGACTCGAAATTGATCTTTTGTTTGCTCGATCACTTCAAGCTTCAGCTTCGCCGGGAGCATCGGCAGGTCTTTAAGCGACCATCGTTTATAGGAATCGCTGTAGATGGCGGGTTGAGCTAACTCAACTAAGTGGCCAAGCGCCCACGTAATAATATAGTTACTTCCTTCAAGATACCCTTCGTGGCGCTCATGGCACCCTAACACCCGGGCGAGCTCCCGCCCCACACTCGGTTTTTCCGCTAATACTAACTGTTTCAAGAAATCCTCCACCTTGGTGATAGTACTGTTGAGCTTGGCAACTTGCAAGGTTGATTCTTTATAGATGGTGCGAATGGCGGAGAATTCTTAAGAGCTCTTCCACCATCTATCAACACAAAGGAAGATCATGGCTTCGGGTATGACCATGGTCTTCTCTATATACATTCCCCCTTATCTTGGCCACCGCTCGGCTACGGTTGGTAGTGCAGGAAAGGGCGCATGTGAGTGGCGTTGATACCAATACGCCACTGAACAGAGATCATCTCGCCGTTCAAACAGCCCGCCATGGCCAACACCGATTTGTTGAAGCGTGACTTTTAAGTCGTTCTGAAAGAAAATAGGGTCTTTCACATGCCACCGATAGAAAGCGCGCATCGGAGCTGTATCATCCATGTGATAATCAGAGTGAACAAGCGTATCCTGGACAGAATAAAATGGGTATCCGAAATAGTCCTCCATTCCCGTTCCACATATCGTTGGATACTCGTTATCGCCATCGAGGTAGAACTTAACTTCTCCCTCACCCCACCAATCCCTTACCTGGGGCCAACATTCAAAGAGCTGGGATACAATTTGTGCGATACGTTAATTCATAAATGGACTAAAGGGTATTACCCCGAACCGATTCAAAAAAAGATTTAGGTTTTTCAAGCCTAGCTTTTTTTTCCAATTTCCCACCTCTTGTTGACTAGAATTCTTGAGGGGTATATAGTTTGGCTAACGATACCACTTAAGGAGCTATCCATGGCTTACACAATCACGGATGCCTGCACAGCGTGTGGGTCCTGTCTGCCAGAGTGCCCTACTGGGGCAATCAGTGAAGGCGATATCTATGTGATCGACGCCGACCTCTGCATCGACTGCGGTGTATGTGCGGACGTCTGCCCAACTGAAGCAATTATTCCCGAGTAAGGAGTAGTGCTTTGCGATCGAGACAGCTACTAAGGCTGTCTCTTTTTTTTCCAAGGGAAACCACAGTGGATGTTCCAACTATTACCGTATCAGAGTTAACCGCCTCCATTAAACGAACCCTTGAAGAGGGCTTCCCCTTCTTCAGCGTCAGCGGTGAAATCTCGAACTTCCGCCCCGCCTCCAGTGGCCACTGGTTCTTTACCCTCAAAGACGAAGGGGCACAGATTAGCTGTGTCATGTTCAAAACAAATTCATGGAAAGTAAACTTCGCCCCTCGTGACGGCGATAAAGTAACGATTACCGGCTCACTTGATCTCTATCCCCCACGGGGAACGTATCAAATCAAATGCGATACGATGGTAAAAACTGGGTTTGGAGATTTGCTTGCCCTCTTAGAAGAGCGCAAGCGTCGCTATCAAGAAAAAGGGTATTTTACCCAAAGGCGGCCGTTACCCAAATTCCCAAAAAAACTTGGGCTCATTACCAGTGAAAGCGGAGCTGCCCTTCAAGACGTGCTCTCCGTCCTGAGTCGAAGAGCACCATCACTTGATGTCCTCCTCTTTCCCTCCCTCGTTCAAGGGGTGGATGCCGCTGCGTCCATTGCGTTTCGGATCGAGCAGGCAAACCTCCTTTCAGGGTGTGATCTTCTGCTAATCACCCGCGGTGGTGGCTCGATCGAAGATTTACTGCCCTTCAGTGAAGAGATCGTCTTAGAGGCACTCTACGCCTCGGCGATTCCCACCGTCAGCGCAGTTGGCCACGAGATCGATTGGGCGCTCAGTGATTTTGTCGCTGATCTTCGCGCCCCTACTCCATCCGCTGCGGCAGAATTAATCAGCCAAGGAATCTACGATTCAAAGATTGAATTAAAGCGGCATATCCAATATCTCACATCAGCGATGGAAAATCGGATTCTCCGAGCTGAAGCAGTTCTTAGTAGAGCGAGTATTCCCGCCTTACGCTCCTACCTTGTAAGTCACGTTGATAGACGACAGTTCAGGTTGGCGAACGCCCAGTTAGCGCTGAGTAGAGCAATGGAGAACAGGCTTGAGAAGCGAACAAATCGCCTTAGGATGATAACAACCCAATTAAACGCATTAAGCCCATTAGCGATACTTGACCGAGGCTTCGCCCTTGTGACAAACCAAGAGAACACTGTAATCAAGAGCGCCAAGGCAGTACAGAGCGGCGAGATTCTTACCCTCACTTGGGGTGATGGGTCAAAGAGAGTATCCGTGGAGGATTGAAATGAGTTTTGAAGAAAAGATTGCCAAGATCGAAGAGATTACCAAGAAGCTCCAAGATGAGCACACCTCCTTAGATGATTCAATCGCCCTCTTTGAAGAGGGGGTTGCTTTAGCGAAAGAGTTAGAAGTCGCCCTAGAAGAAGCAAAAGGTAAAGTTGAGAAAGCAGTTGGTGAAAGCCTCACTTCGATTGAAGTTGTTGAGGTTGAGAAATAGCGAATAGGATGCCCACCAAGATGGTGGGCATATGGATGAACTTCTTAGAGATTTAACATCGTCAGGCGAGGATCAACAAAGACCCCATCCTTTCGCACTAACACACCATCAAAGTAGATCTCACCGCCGCCGTATTCGGGGCGCTGGATTTGAATTAAATCCCAGTGCACTGAAGAGCGGTTGGTGTTATCGGCGTCTTCGTAGGCGTTTCCGGGGGTAAAGTGGAACGAGCCAGCGATCTTTTCATCAAAGAGGGTGTTATCCATCGGCTCGAGAATTTGAGGGTTACACCCAAGGGCGAACTCGCCGATGTACCGCGCCCCTTCATCACGATCGAGGATCTCATTGACTAAGACATCATCATCGGCGTGCGCTTCAATAATCTTCCCATCTTTAAAGGTGAATTGAATGTTCGTAAACATGTGCCCCCCATTCGTTGAAGGGGTGTTGTAAGTGATCGTTCCATTGACGGAGTTCTTCACCGGAGCGGTGTAGATCTCCCCATCGGGGATGTTCATCTTTCCGGCACATGGGACCCAAGGGATATCCTTTACGCTGAAAGAGAGGTCGGTTCCCGGGCTCACGATCCGAACGTGATCAACGGTATCGAGGTACTTTTTTGCTTCATCCATCGCGTTGGCCATCTTGGCGTAGTCGACGTCGGTGCACACTGAGTAGAAGAAGTCTTCAAACTCCCGCGTTCCTTTATTTGCCTGCAGGGCCATGATCTCAGTGGGATAGCGCAGAACAACCCAGCGCGTCTTGGGGACTCGAATGTCCATGTGAACGGGTTTACCGTAGTGGAGAGATGCAAGGTTGCTTTTCTCGCTAATAGTGGCGAGTTCGCGGACGTTTGCCACTCCACGGATTCCAATAAAGACCGCCATTTGCTTCATCCGATACGAATCGACATCGGCCCACGCACTAAGGGACTCCTTGCTTGCGCCTTCGACCATCGCCCGCTCTAAGCGCTCGCTCCACGTATTGACGATTGGGTAGCCACCGGCTTCGTAGACCGCCTTGATTAACTCTTCAACCATGGTCGTTGGAACATCGACGGCGTTGATGAGGACGTTCTCTCCAGGTTTCACTTCAGTTGAATACTCAACTAAGAGCTTTGCTAATGTAACTTCACGATGATCAGCCATATTATTACTCCTTAACTCGGACTTCGATCACACTACCATTAAAGGGGAACTCCACCGCTGTAGAGCGTAGGGCCAAAGTATCGGCTTCTTTTCCCCCGTAGAGGTCATCACCATCAATAGGGTGGCCACTCCACGCTAAGTGGGCGCGCACTTGGTGGCGAAACCCACTTGTTATTCGAGCTCGAAATAACCCCGAGCCTTGGGCGACGACGCGCGTCATGTACCACACCCCGCTCGTCTTTGCTAAGAGGTGACGGGGCGAATCACTGAGGACTGGACGCACCTCGCGCCGCCTCTCCCCCCACGGCCGAAAGAGTGAGCCGATTACTACTTCCTTTCCCCCAGCGACAGCAGGGTCTTCATAGGTATATGGAGGAAAGCCCTCAGGCGGAGTTGCTTTGTGTGTTGAGGAGAGAAAGTACTCTTTGGTAATGAGCTCTGCTCGGGCAGCGATCGTAAGGGTGTCAAAGGCGTACTGGTTGCGGGCGATGATAACCAAGCCACTGGTGGGGGTATCAAGGCGATGAAGCACTCCCCCTTCCCAACTATTGCGTCCATAGGAAACGAGGGTTTCAGGGTACGCAGCAGCAACAACGCCAAGGAGGGTTGGTTTTTCGGGTGGATCTTCCTTCAGGGGAACAGTTGCGAGGCCCGCGGGTTTATCTACAACTAAGATGTTTGAATCTTCATAGGCGATTCGAACGCCGCTCTCATTTTGCATACCAAATTAAGTATAGCAAAATACCCACTAAAGTACACATCTATTGTATACTGTTTCCGATGCAAGAAATTCCTATTAACACCCTCACCTCCTCAAGTGTCATTTTAGAACTCATCCTCCGTCTTAAAGTGAAGGATGTGATGTCAACGAATGTGATCACGGCAACCAAGGAAACGTCACTGAGACACATCCAAGAGATTATGCGCACCGAGCGGGTGACGGGCTTGCCAATCGTCATGGGCAAACGCTTGGTAGGAATCGTCTCCATGGATGACATCATTAAAGCCCTCGATTTGGGGTATATCGAAGACCCCGCCCAAGATCATATGAGCCAAAACCTCATCGTCTTGGATGAAGAGATGCCGGTGAGCTTTGCGATCAATTACTTCTCCCGCTACCGCTACCACCGCTTCCCCGTTTTGAATAAGTACAAACACTTAGTTGGAATGGTAACCAACCGCGATATCACCACTGTCTTATTGGTGGAGATCAATAAAGAAGTTGAACAGCTTGAGAAGAACGCCAAAGTCCGCGCCCACGCTACTGAGATGAGTGGAGAGGTCCATACCTACCCAATTTTAAAGAATGATTTTGAAAACGCAGGATCCGCATCGACTCAAATTAAAAAACGGTTAAAAGAAGCGAAGATCCCTAATGCGATTATCCGCCGGGCGGCGATCGCAAGCTATGAACTGGAGATGAACATGGTTGTTCACTCCAACGGCGGGCTCTTAAAGGCGGAGTACACCCCCACCACGTTAATTCTCACCGCCCAAGATGAAGGGCCGGGAATTAGCGACCTTGAAGCGGCACTTACCCCCGGGTGGTCAACAGCGAGTGAGTGGATTCGCTCCCTCGGCTTTGGGGCGGGAATGGGCTTGCCCAATGTAAAAAGTGTCAGCGATGCCTTTTTTATTGAAAGTGATGTACGCGGAACGATTGTTTCAGCAACAATTACCCTTGAACCAACGGAGGATGAAGATGAACGTCAAGGATCTTAAGAACGTGGAGGGGATCACCTGCCTCTACCTCGCCGATGAAGAGCAAACCGTAGGCGATCTCTACTGCGGGGATTTACTCAGTGATGTGATGGCCAACGCCACTGAAGGCAGTGCTCTTTGCACAATCCAGGCGCATAAGAACACCGTCGCCGTTGCCTCCCTTCTTGGCCTCAGTGCGATTATCCTCTGTAATAATCGCACCCCGAGTGACGATATGCTTGAAGCGGCTGCGAGTGAAGGAATTTCAATCTTCACTTCAAAAGCGAATCACTATAAGACCGCCTTGGCGATCACTCCACGCTTGTGATGGCGCAGATTAATATTGATTTACACAACCACTCCTGTCTCTCACCGTGCGCCGACGATGATTTGACTCCGTTTCTGTTAGCAATCCAGGCAAAGGAGCAAGGAATCGACATCCTCGGACTCACGGACCACAACTGCGGGAGAAATCTTCCGGCGTTTAATGAAGCGTGTGCGCTCACTGCTCTTATTCCTTTCTTCGGTATTGAAGTGACGAGTATTGAGGAGGTTCACCTCCTCGTCCTCTTTGATGAACTTACCCCAGCTCTTGAGTATAGCTGGTGGGTTGAAGAGCATCTTCTTCCAATCCCCAATACCCCCAAGCACTTTGGTCATCAATTGGTGTGTGATGAAGAGGGCCTTATCACCGAAGTTCTTGATCGCATGTACGCCGCCGCGACTACTTTGAGCTTTGAAGAAATCGCCGAACGGGGTTTTTCGGCAGGCGCCCTTGTTATTCCAGCACACATCGACCGCCCTAGTCACAGCGCCCTAGCCCACTTAGGGTTTTTACCAGGGTTACCGTACTCTGCTGTAGAAGTCGTCCACCCGTCCAATGAGATTAATGCTCTTGGCTATCGCCTCATTCAAAGCAGTGATGCCCACCGCTTTGAAGAGGTGGGCATCCGTAACACAACCATCGAATTACAAGAGCGAAGTAGCGCCGCCCTTATCGCCGCTCTGAGCGGCTGAAGAGGCGCAGAACGTATAAGAAGAGGTTGATGAAGTCCAAGTAGAGCGTTAACGCTCCAAGAATCGAAATCTTCGTGACAATCGTGTAATCATCACTATCACCGTACGCTTCATTCATCGCAATAATCTTCTGCGTATCCCATGCAGTGAGGCCTAAGAAGATGAGGACTCCCACAATTGAGATAATGAACTCAAATCCGCTTGATTTAAAGAAGACGTTTAAGACGCTGGCGATGATTAATCCCCAGATTCCCATGAATAGGTAGGTACCAAAGCGGTGAAGGTCTCGCTTCGTTGTCATCGCATACAAACTCATTCCAGCAAACATCAAGCCAGTGGTGATGAACGCCCGAGCGATGGTCGCCTGAGCATACACAATGAAGATCGTGCTGAGCATCACTCCTGTTAATGCAGCGTAGGCTAAAAACGCCCCGATTGCACTTTGAGCACTCATTCGATCTAAGCGGGCGCTTAGGTAAAAAACGAGGGCAAACTGCGCCACCACCAACAGGATAAAGCTGATGGTATTTCCCACAAGCGCCTGTAACAGCGCGGGGTTACTCGCAACAAAGGACGAGACTAACGCACTGAGGCCCAGCCCAGCGGTCATCCACAAGTAGACATTCTTCAAAATCGTCCGTTCCCGGGCGATTGACGTATTCATCATTTTTTCATTTGGCATACAATACCTCCAGTCCTCTTAAATGTGGGCCCAAAGATCCCAAAGGTCAATGGATGAAGAACAACTTCACTAAAAAAGCACATCACTAAGACCCATTTACTCCTTATTCGGAAAAGATGGGCAATTCGCTTCAAACGCTCTTCTCCTTTGCAATACCGATAAGATGCGCTACGATGCAAAGGACTTTGAAAAAATGGTCAATGCGGAATATAGTTGAAGAGTGAGGTAGCAGATGAGGTGGGTAGATGAAGGACAAGACTCGATGAAGAGAGGCCCGATTGTGGTGGTTGTTCTCACCATCTGGCTCATCCTCCTTATTACCATCAGTTGTGCGAGTACCAAATCATTGGAGCCTAAGAATACTGCTGAATTTCAACAGTACGTACGCTCGACGCTCATAGAAGCGATGTACAGCCTCGATACCTCTACCCTTCTTGCTAAGTATCCAGCGGATTTACTTCCCCCTGAGGCACTGGAGCTCACCCAACTAGGATCAATTCCCCTCTTTGATGAGGAGTTAAAGAGCTTTACCGCTGAGGTAAATAGTGCGTTTGTTCAAACTGCCTTTGATTGCGCCCAGAGCCTAGAAGAGGTGGTTCGCTCGATGCATTGGAGTGAATCATTAGACGCACCAAATTCGGGTCTCTTTCACCTTCAGCCAGAGATCCCATCAGTTGTGCTTCCAATCCTTCATAAGAACCTCGAACAACCCCTTCAGCGGTGGGCTGAACTGATCGAATGGTACCGCCTCTACCAAGAGAGCACCAAGCTCTTAGGGATCGCTACCCATCCAATCATCGATTCACCGATTGAAGCGAATTTAGCGGACCTCTTTATCAAGCGGTATTCAGCAGCTCTTGGCAGTGAAGAAGAGCGCCTGAGGGTGGAGGGTCACTGATGGAACTTTTTAGTAGTGGTGTAAAAGACCAACCCCTCGCCTATCGAATGCGCCCCCGCACATTAGAGGAGTACGTCGGTCAAGATGCAATTATTGGCCCTGGACGACTGCTTCGCCGGGCAATCCAAGCGGACCAACTCTCCAGTGTCATCTTCTACGGCCCACCTGGGACGGGAAAGACCACCCTCGCTCGGGTAATTGCAAACTCAACAAAGCGCCACTTCGCCACCTTAAACGCCGTCCTCAGTGGAGTAAAAGAGCTTCGCTTTGAAATCGATGCAGCTCGCGAGCGCCTTACTCTCTATCAACGTGGAACGATTCTCTTCATCGATGAAGTACACCGGTGGAATAAGAGCCAACAAGACGCCCTCTTACCATGGGTTGAAAATGGGACAGTGATTCTTATCGGAGCGACAACTGAAAACCCGTTCTTTGAAGTCAACGCCGCCCTCGTCTCCCGCTCGCGGATTTTCCAGCTCAAACCCCTAACCGATGACGATCTCTTTGCGATCGCCCGCCAAGCGTTGAATGACAAAGACCGCGGCTATGGGAAGCTCACTGTCACCTTTGAAGAAGGGGCGCTGGAGCACCTCGTTGCAATTAGTGATGGGGATGCTCGAACGCTGTTAAACGCCCTTGAGCTTGCTATTGAGACGACCGAAGAACCAAAGTACATCTCCTTAGCAGTTGCTGAAGATTCAATTCAACAAAAGGCGGTTCTCTACGATAAAGAGGGGGACTACCACTTTGATGTGATCAGCGCCTTCATTAAATCTATTCGGGGCAGTGACCCTGACGCTGCCCTCTACTGGCTTGCTCGGATGATTCACGCTGGTGAAGAACCGCGCTATATCTTCCGCCGCTTATTAATCAGTGCCAGTGAAGATGTGGGCCTTGCAGACCCAAACGCCCTCAGTGTCGTTGAAGCCGCCGCCGCAGCGTTTGACCGCATCGGCTTACCAGAGGGGCGTTTCCACCTCACCCAAGCGGCGCTCTACTTAGCGACTGCCCCAAAATCCAATTCAGCATTGGGTTTTTTTGATGCGCTTCGCCACGTCGGCGAA
>JBBADN010000025.1:0-11000 GCA_041656455.1 Sphaerochaeta sp.
CGCCTCCTGGGCCTCCTCAACGATGTTGGGGTCGTAAAAGCCTTGATAGATTAGTGGAGGCTCGAGAGCTGAGAGGGTTGGATCAGCTAAGAGAAGATGGAGAAAGTTTGTTACGTCCCCGCTTGATCCTGCTGTAGGATTATCACCACTGTCGCTGATCACAACCGGGTACACCCCATCAGCTAACGACTCTTTTGTCGCTTCAATTGCCACCTCAGGGAGGTGGGTTTCATTGTAGAAGCCAAACTCCGCTCGTCGGTTCCAAAAGAGGTTGGCGAGTTCTTTGGCAAGGGAATCGGCGAGGGCTTGGTTATCTTGGGTGACCACGACAGCGTGTACCCCGTTCTCTGGTCCATCAGCCCAGGGAAAGCCGAGAAGGTAGGAGCACGAGAGAACTCCTGCTTGTTGTTCCCGTACTCGGAGCTCTTTGATGAGAGATTTCATCGGCTCAACACTTGTTTCACTCTGCTCTCCAGCGATGAGCATTGGGATGCGTACTGCGGCCATCGTTGGTCGCTTCTTTGACTCTAAACTTCGGATCGTCATAAGGGCAGCGTGAATGCCCGTCTCATACGTGTCAGTATGGGGGGCGCACTTATATCCGACAAATCCATCGGCGAGGGCTTTCATCCTTCGGGTGAGAGTGGCGTGCATATCGAGGGAGGTGATGATCAGCGTATTGGGGTGGAGTTCTCGAATTGCTCCTAAGAGATCTTGCTCCGCTTCGCCAATGCCTTCAACCCTCATCGAGCCGTGAAGCGAGAGGCAGAGGGCGTCGATTGTCCCAGCGCACTTTAAGTCTTCGAGAAGCTCCGCTTTAAGTTCTTCGTAGTACGCCCGCTCCCACACACCATTAGGAACTGCTCGGGCAACGAGGGATGGAATGACTTCATACCCCGCAGCAATGAGGGTTTGGATGATTCCACTGACGGAGTTTTGGCGCTTAATTAGAAGCTCTTCACCCCGGGTTACCCAAATTTCCTCTCGATTGGTAATAATCGGGTTAAACGTAGCAGACTCGTGGTGGAGCCCACCAACAAAAATGCGTCCTTTCATGGGTTATTCCTTTATCGTCAATTGCAAAGATGGATAGCGAAGCTCAGCCCGAGTAAGAGGCTCACCAACGGTGCTTACTTCAATGGTGTATTCGCCTCGTTCAAGGAACAGGCGCTCACTAAAAATTCCTGTCCGTTGTTCTTTTTGGAGGGTGGCGTACCACACTGTGCTACCAACCATCACCCGAACTTTTTGTTCAGCGTCAATGGGTGTTTCAGTTTCCCAGAAGAGGGAGTAGCTCTTCGACTCTTCAACCGTAATGCTCCACCGAAGGGTGGTGGGGATTGGTTTGTACGTATAGTAGTGACTGCCACTGTAGCGGTAGAGTAACGCCCCTTTGCTCGGAGTCCCTACGGTCAAGGGCAAAAAGGGCAGGGGTGATGGTTCAACAGAGAGTGGTTCCCGCTGAAGGTTCTTACCAATTCCCAAAAGGACTTTTTCTTCGAAGGGGACGATTGAGCCATCGCCTTTGAGGCCGATGTTAAGCAGGTAGTTTCCCCCCATCGAACGGACTTGGCGGAGAGTTTGGGTAAGTTCGGCTATTTTTTCATGGACATCACCACGCTCCTGCCACGAGCGGTACCCCCACGTTTCTTTATAGATTGAAGCGGGAGTTTGCCACGGGCAGTTTAGTGGGAGCGTGGGGATTTGGTTATCCCCCATCGTCAGGAAATCTTGAAAGTCGTTCCAGATACGCCCGTTGATCATGCACTGGGGTTGAAGGCGCTTTAGTAATGATGAAACCTCTTTCGATTGCTCTTCACTGGGAGCGCCCATATCCATCCACAACTCACAGATCGGTCCGTAGTTGGTCAACAGTTCAGTGAGCTGGGCGATGTTGAGCGCTTGGTGCAGGGGGGTGATTATATCAGAGTTATGGGCGGAGATGGGGAGGGCGTGGGGGTAGTGCCAATCGATCCAAGAGAAGTAGATCCCAAAGCCAAGGCCACGTTCTTTGCACGCCTCTGCTAATTCTTTAACAATGTCGTTTCCATACGGGGTGTTCGTTGAGTTGTAGGACGTTGTTTTGGTATGAAAGAGACAAAAGCCATCGTGGTGCTTTGTAGTGATGACGATGTAGCGCATTCCTGCTTCTTGAGCAACCCGAGCAATCTTTTTAGCGTCAAACGCTTCAAAGGTAAATTCGGCGGTCAATTGCTCATAGTCGTACTGGCTTACATACCCATGGGAGAGGATCTGTTCACTGTAGCCCCGGGTTACAGGTTTGCCGTGATACACGCCTCCTAGGATGGAATAGAGGCCGACGTGAATGAAGAGCCCAAAGCCTAACTCGGACCAAGATTGAATAGGTGTTTGCATGCTTTTAGCATACCCACTCAGCAGGGTAATCGATAGAGGCAAAGTTTTCATGAGGCGTCGAATCTTCGCTAACGAGGCGTCTTATTTCAGTGATGAGGGTAGGAGGTTCCTTTAGGAGAGTGGAGTATCCATCATAGCTTCCTTGGATGTTTGTCTGCTTGTCCCGAATATTGGATTATTTTCGGGACAAATTATCGGAAGTATTGCTACTTTTATTGTGTGCTTTTCTGATCACCAACACCGATGGCGACCCTTTTATCTATTTGGAAAGACCGAAGATTACCAACTCTCTGGGTAAGTGCCTTTAGAGCACTCCGTAATATGTGGATGAATGGTTAGCAGCCCAATATCCTAGTGTTTTCCTAGTCTTTTAGCTGTTTCGTGCAGGTGTAAAGAGTTAGCCTGTAACAACTTCCAAAAAAGGTTTTTCTTTTCTGTCGCTTGCAAACGAACCCTTATTAGTCTATGATTGGCTACTGGGAAAATCTTGATCTTCCCGCCTTTTTCGTGCATAGAGCAACCCCTCTTGGTTGCAGCAAATACTTCTTTTTGGAGAGTCACATGAGTAACAAAAGAAAGGTTACTATCGACGGAAACACCGCTGCCGCGCATGTAGCATACGCGTTCAGCGAAGTTGCCGCCATCTATCCGATTACCCCCTCTTCTCCCATGGGTGAGTTTGCCGATGAATGGGCAAGCGTTGGGCGAAAAAATATGTGGGGCAAAAAAGTTGAAGTTGTGGAGATGCAGTCTGAAGCTGGTGCCGCTGGCGCCGTTCACGGATCGCTCGCCGCAGGGGCTTTAACGACCACCTTTACCGCCAGCCAGGGATTATTACTGATGATTCCGAACATGCATAAGATTGCTGGGGAGATGATCCCAACTGTCTTCCACGTCTCGGCCCGTTCGCTTGCTGCTCAGTCACTCTCGATCTTCGGCGACCACTCTGACGTCATGAGCTGCCGCAACACTGGCTTTGCAATGACGTGTGCAAACAACGTTCAAGAAGTCATGGATCTTGGTCTCGTTGCTCACCTTGCAACGCTTGAGTCCCAAGTTCCTTTCCTTGCATTCTTCGACGGTTTCCGCACCTCCCACGAAGTGCAGAAGGTTGAAGAGATTGCCTTCGAAGATATGTATGGTCTTGTCAATGAAGAGTACGTCCGCCGCTTCCGCGATCGCGCAATGCGCCCCGAGAAGCCGGTTCTCCGCGTTGCCGCTCAGAACGAAGACGTGTACTTCCAAGGCCGCGAAACGGTTAACAAGTACTACGACGTCCTTCCTGAAATGGTTCAGAAGTACATGGACCAAGTCTCCAAACTCACTGGCCGACCCTACCACCTCTTTGACTACGTTGGCGATCCCAATGCAACGGATGTTGTCATCGTCATGGGTAGTGGTGCTGATACGATGGAGTGGGCGAGTGATTACATCAACGAGCGCGGTGGTAAGACCGGTGTTCTGAAAGTTCGCCTCTACCGCCCCTTCAGTGCAAAGCACTTTGTTGATGCCCTTCCTGCCTCTGTTGAGCGCGTTGCTGTTATGGACCGCACCAAAGAGCCCGGTAGCCTCGGCGAGCCGCTCTACTTGGACGTCATCACCGCATTAAGTCAGATGAACCGAACTGGCATTAAAGTTATCGGTGGCCGCTACGGTCTTTCCAGTAAGGACTTCAGCCCGACCCACGCCAAGGCGATCTTCGATCACCTCGCCGGTCCCGCCTTCAGTAACTTCACCGTCGGTATTAAAGACGACGTAACGAACCGCTCTATTGAAATCAAGGAGCGAATCAACGTTATTCCGAAGGATGTCGTCTCCTGCATGTTCTGGGGTCTTGGCTCTGACGGTACCGTTGGTGCAAACAAGAACTCCATTAAGATCATTGGTGATAACACTGAGTTAAACGCCCAGGCGTACTTCTCCTACGACTCTAAGAAGAGTGGTGGTATCACCGTCAGTCACCTTCGCTTTGGCAAGAGCTCACTTGAGATGCCGTGGCTTGTTGACCACGCCGACTTCGTCGCGTGTCACAATCCCGCCTACATCGGCCGCTACGATATGCTCGCCCCCTTACGCAAGGGTGGAGTATTCCTCTTAAACAGTCAGATTCCCTCCTCTGAGGTCTTTGAGCACTTAACTCGGGAGATGCAAGAGCAGATCATTGAAAAAGAAATTCGCTTCTTCAATATCGACGCCCTTGAGATCGCCGAGCGGGCAGGCCTTGGAACCCGTATTAACACCGTCATGCAGGCTGCGTTCTTCAAGATCAGTGAAGTCCTCCCTGAACAGGAAGCAATCGATCTCGTCAAGGAGTACGTCAAGAAGACCTTCCTCCGCAAGGGTGAAGACGTTGTTAAGCGAAACTGGGCAGCCATTGATGGCGCTTCTGACGCCCTCCACCAAGTCGAGATTCCCAAGACGATCACCAAGAGCTACGAACCTGCTCGCTTGATCCCCGAGGATTCCGATCGCTTCACGACGAACATCATTGAGCCCATCATGCACCTTCAGGGCAATGATATTCCCGTCTCTGAGATGTCCTTCGACGGAACGCTCCCCACTGGAACCGCCAAGCTTGAGAAGCGCGGTGTTGCACCGTTTGTTCCGAAGTGGATCGCCGAGCACTGTATCCAATGTAACCAGTGTGTTCAGTCTTGTCCCCACGCCGCGATCCGCGCCAAGCAGATCGAGCCCGAGCGCCTCAAGGATGCTCCTGAGTCCTTTGAAGTCTTAAAGTCAATCTCCAAGAACGACCGTGACCTCCAATTCAAGATTCAGGTGTACACCGAAGACTGTCAGGGTTGTGGTGTCTGTATTGAAACGTGTCCCTCCAAGGTTAAGAGCCTTGAGTTCAGCCCGATCCAAGTCGAGCGTGACGCTGGTGAGATCGCCAACGCTGAGTTCTTCGAAGAACTCCCGTACGACATCCTTGATGGAAGCCCCCTCAACTCAATTAAGGGTCTGCAATTCAAGCAGCCGCTCTTTGAGTTCAGTGGTGCGTGTGCCGGTTGTGGTGAGACTCCGTACGTGAAGATGGTCTCCCAGATCTGTGGTGAGCGAATGATTGTTGCCAACGCAACGGGTTGTTCCTCGATCTACAGTGGTACGTTCCCGACCACTCCGTACACCGTTCGCCAGAGCGATGGGCAAGGCCCCGCTTGGGGTAATAGCCTCTTTGAGGACAACGCTGAGTATGGCCTTGGAATGCGCCTCGCTGTTGATGCAAACCGCGAACAGCTTCGAATCTACATCGACAAGCTCTTCGCCCTTGGTACCTCCGCTGAGCTTAAGAGTGCAATTGAAGCATCCTTAGAGCTGTGGAAGGAATCGAGTGAAGAAGCAAACGACGCTCAGAAGGCTGTTAAGGCCGCTCTCGTTAAGGCAATTGCCGCTGCGAAGAGTGATGAAGAGCGTAATCTGCTTGCGAAGATCGATGAACTGAAAGACTACTTCGCTGAGAAGGTCGTCTTTATCATCGGTGGTGATGGTTGGGCGTACGATATCGGCTTCGGTGGTGTTGACCACGTACTCGCCTCTGGGCGCAACGTGAACATCCTTGTTCTCGATACTGAAGTCTACTCCAACACCGGTGGTCAAGCTTCGAAGTCCACTCCGATCGCAGCTGTTGCGAAGTTCGCCAACGCTGGTATGGAAATTGGAAAGAAGAACATGGGCTTCATGGCGATGACCTACGGTCACGCATATGTCGCTTCTATCTCCCTTGGCGCTAACCGCCTCCACGCCCAACGGACGCTGCAAGAGGCAGTAGCCTTTGACGGTCCCTCGATCGTCTTTGCCTACTCCACCTGTATCAACCACGGGGTGAACATGCGCTACAGCCAAGAGATCATGAAGGACGCCGTGAACTCCGGTTACTGGCCGCTCTATCGTTACAATCCTTCGCTTGAAGAAGGCAAGCGCTTCAGCTGGGACGTTCGTTCCACGAAGGGCTCCTTCCAAGACTTTATCCGATCTGAAGTTCGCTACAGCTCCCTCTTTAAGACCAATCCGGCAAATGCTGAAGAGCTCTTTGCCCGTGCTGAAGAGGACGCCAAGCGTCGGATGGATTTCTACGAAAAGATTGGACCACTGATGTAAATCAGGAGAATCGATCAAACAATAAGGGGCTGCGCAAGCAGCCCCTATTTAATTCTCTTAGCTAACGAACGATTTACCGGGTGTTTGTATCTTTTAGCCACCGCTTGAACATCACCTCTGTTGATCGGTTCATCTCGATCATGAAGTCACTGGTGTGTTTGCGGGTGTAGTAGAAGTCCGCGAGGGTTCCTGTGTTCTCGTAGGGAAGGCTCTTAATTCTTCGCTTCTGTTCTTCGTGCTCACTAAACGCTGTTTCCATCTCTTTGAGGTGGGGCTCTTGGTATGTGTTGGTCATGAAGATTGAATCTACTGGACAACGGGGGGAGAGTTTTACGTCATTCTTCTGCTTTGGATAGCCGAAGATGAGCATCGTAGCGGGAATCACGTGACCGGTGAGGTGAAGGAGCTCACTGAGCTCTTCGAAGTTCTCGATCACATCACCGATGTAGCATGAGCCAAGGCCGAGTGCTTCGGCAGCGATGACGGCATTTTGAGCGGCGATAATTGTATCCTGAAGGGCGAGGTGGAGGTCTCCTAAGCCAATTGGGCGGTAGGGGAGCTCGTTTGCTTTTTCAACAGCGCCACTTTCATGAAAGTAATTCACCCACTTTTGAACATCAGCAAGGAAGACCCACACCAGCGGTGCCTTGGCGATCATCGGTTGGTTATCACAGAGGATTGCAAGCTTGTCTTTAATCACTTGGTCCTTCACATCAATGATCGAATAGAACGCCATGTTCCCCGCTGTTGGAGCGCGAAGGGTGGCTTCTTGTAAGGTGCGGAGCACTTCATCAGTAATAGGTTCATCACTAAATGAGCGCAACGAGCGTCGGGAATTAATCAAGTGGAGCGTTTCGTTCATGGAATCGAGTATAGGTAAAATAATGCTCCTGTGGAAGTCAGATATACAAACCTATATAGGTATTGTATGATGCAGAGTATGAGAAGCGTCCGGGTGTACCGATACCGATGGGTAATGTTAGTCAGCCTCCTTAGCCTAGTTCTTGCCACTGGTTTGCAGTGGCTCAACTTTGCCCCAGTAGGCCGACTCATTAACGCCTACTACCACGACCAGCTTCACCTTCGTTTCTTTAAGCCTGTTGATCTGTTTTCCCTTACATACTTAGTTGTCTACGTTCTCTTCTCTATCCCCTCAAGCTGGGTTATCCGCAAACTGGGGATTCGAATCACCTATTGGATCTCAGGTGGCCTCATTATTTTCGGGGCGATGACGAAGGCGCTCTACCTGCCCTCAATCCGAACAGTCCTCTTTGGTCAAATCCTCCTCGCTCTTGCTCAAGCGCTCATCCTCACCAGTGTTACTGAGTTAACGAGCCGATGGTTCCCCATTCGGGAGCGAGGAATGGCCGTTGGGATAGTTCAGGCGAGTCAGTACCTTTCCCTCGGTATTGTCATGTTCCTCTCCCCGTTCTTTGTCGTGCGCTCCCAAAAAGGAATTGAACAGCTGATGTGGCTGTGGACGATTATCTCGATCATCCTCGGGGTGATTGGTGCAGCGCTTGTTCGTGAGCGTCCCCCAACGCCTCCATCGACGTTAAAAAGCGAGAACTTGAAGTTTGGCCTTGCGTTGAAGATGGCACTCAGCCGTCGATCATTAAGAATCCTCATTATGGAGTTTGCCACCTCGTGGGCGGTCTTGATGACGGTCTTTATTAAAATTGATGAGATCAGTGAATTCTTGGGATTTGTTGATTCGAACGCAATTTTAGGGGTTGTGACGCTCGCCGTTGGCATGGTCTCAGCAGTAATTATCCCCGCCCTCAGTGACCGCTACCGTAAACGCAAACTCTTTTACTCGTTCTGTGCCCTCTCAGCAGTTCCCGGGATTCTGCTGATGCTCACCGGCGATATTCGCCCCGCCCTCATCGGTGCGGCGATTCTTGGCGGGGGACTGCTCGCCTCAATTCCCATCGGTAGCCAATACGCCGTTGAGCTTGGCCACGGGATCAACGAGGAGATTATCCAAGCAATTCTCCAGTTTTTCAGTCAGCTCGCCACAATTATCATCCTCTTTGTCGCAACAATCATCAAAGAGCGCTATCAACTCGTTCTTCCCTTCACCCTCGCATTTTTCCTCTTAGCAACCCTCGTCGCGACGTTCTTCATTAAGGAGAGTGAGGTTATCATCACCGAAGATGAGCGCTTAAGCGCGCTCATCGACTTAGAGAACGTTCGACATTGAGTTACTTTTTTTGGGGAGTCAGTAACGTATTCCACCCATCCTTCGCATAGACGTGGTCTAACGGAAGGCGAACTCGCCCGTTGTGCTCACTTGTTAAGTGGTGCTCCGAGAGGTGAGAATCATCACCGGGGTAGCCGATGATTAAAAGAGTTAGGAGCATGTCTTCTGCAGGAATTTTCAATGCTTCTTTCACTGTATCGGCGTTAAAGCCAGCGATGGGGTGGATATAGAGGCCTTCGCTTACCGCTTGGGCTTGGTACGCCATCGTGGCCATTCCCACCTCAAATGGAGCGAAAATTCGTTCCCCAATCGCCAGCGACCAGCTGTTATTCGTGATAACGGCGGTGATCGCAGGGGCGTTTTGAGCCCAGTAGTTTCCCGGTGTTAAGGCGTTCTTCACATCCGCAAGGACCGTAGGGTCAGTGATGGTGATAAAGCGCCATGGTTGATTATTATTTGCCGACGGGGCGGTAATTGCCGCTTCGGCGAGGCGAGTAAGAATTGCTTCATCAATAGGCTTTGAATCGAGCGCACGATAGGCACGCCGCTCTGCTAAGGGTGCTAGTACAGGCATAAATCCTCCATAATGAGGGTAATATACTAAAAGCAGAAGCAATCGTCAGCATACAAAGACAGGGTCTGGAGACCAGACCCTGCTATTGGTTGTTTGAATTGCTTAGTCGAGCGGCGAGAAGTCGGACTTCGGTGCGCCACAGAGGGGGCATACCCAATCCTCTGGGATATCGGCAAAAGCAGTCCCTGCTGCTACACCATTGTCAGGATCGCCAACGGCTGGGTCGTAAATATACCCACAAAGGTTACACTCATATTGTTGCATCTCAATTCCTCCTGAAACCTAGCATACCGATAAAGCTCATTAGTAGCAAGAAAAATCGTTCCTTTGTCATATCTGGGACCTAGCGGTAGATCGCTAATACATCCTCAAGGCGCTTGGTAAAGCGACGACGGAAGTGATCGGGGCCTAAGATCTCCACGGAATCGCCACATTGAATGAGACGGAGGGTGAGCTCAATGGAGTTCTCAACGTCCATGTTGCAGATCCACATCCCATCCTTTAACTTTTCAAGCTGAGGCTTACCGTGAACGAGCTGACGGAAGGCGTTCATCGCCGAGCGTTCTTTTAACTTTAAGCTGAGGGGAATCATGTCGATCGCATCGAATGTCTCGGGGGATTCGGGGAACTTAAACGGCTTGAGGTTATCGGGAATTGTGTATGTTTCATCTAAGATCGTGGCACTGGTAATCGTGGAGATGTCAACAGTGACGATTTCAGTGGTGTGCCTAAGGCGCCCAGTGACGGTAATTGGGTGACGAGCTCCATCGGTCTCCCGAAAGCCGATGAAGTACGGAGCGAGTTCCGTTTCAATGGAATCGAAGCCTTTCAGTGATTGAACGATCCGAACGATTCGGCCACTGACCCACGAGTCGATAAGGACTTCTAAGACGGCGTTAAACGCACTGGACTCCTTTTGCGCGATGAGCTGTTTATCGATCTGCTCAGCAAGGGAGACGATGTTCTCACTAATCTTCGGGGCGTAGGAGCGCATGTTCATTGCAATCTTCCGGAGTCCCGAGGCGAGGTGGGGGTTTTGGAATTCACTGGTGTTTAAGAGCATCTCTGCTGAGAGGTTAATCGCTAACGACTCATACACTGAAAGGGCGTGGACCTCTTCGCCTTCAGCTGTGCGAATCTTTAATAAGCCGTTCTCTTCGTAGAGGTCGATGTACTCCCCAAGCTTCTCGATGTAGCGACTGATCGTCGATCGGTGAACACCGAGTCGGCGGGCGATCTCCGCCCGGCGCAATCCCTCTGGATGCGAATGAAGCAGTAATTCGATTTGCGCAACACGTTCGCCCTTCATAATACCCCCATGAACCATTATGCAACAAAAATTAGGGTTATTATACCATGTTTTTCGGTGCAAACAAGGAGAATGCAACACTTTGATCCGCTGGGGTGGATTATTGTCCCTTCTAGGAGCAGTGTGGTAGGATTTAGACGAAGGAAGGATGTATGGACGATCGGTTAATGAATGTGGAGATGCAACTCACCTTTGCTCAAGAGACGATTGAGACACTCAACGCCATCGTTACTGAGCAAGGAGGTGAAATCCGCCAGCTGCGAGCCTTAGTTGAGAAGCTCGAGCGGCGGATTATCGACCTAGTTGAAGAGGGCGATACCCCCCACCAAAAGCCCCCGCACTATTGATTAAGGCGGGACAGTTCGTTTACAGCGTTGGTGAAGGAGTGAAGTCCTCCAGTGAGGTTGTACACTTCTTTAAAACCATTTTCCCGTAAGATT